>WGMD01000006.1 GCA_016125255.1 Planctomycetota bacterium
CTTGAAGCAGCACATCGCTCTCGCCGATCGTCGGCCGGGCGATCTGACGCACTTCGACGCTGAACTTTTCCGATGCGAAATTGACGACGGCGGATTCGCTCATGGGTGACCTCGTTTCGATGATTTTATGACGTCGACTTTGAAGATGAACCCACCGGGACATCGCCATGCTCATGCACGCGATCGCAGATCATGCGCAGCGAGGCCGCCAGATTGCCGTCCGCGGTTTTGAATGCATCGGCGTCGATCGTCAGCGGCGCGCCAAGCACGACCAGCGGGGCGCCGTAGCCCGGCGTCGCCACCGCCTGCTCGATCGACAATCCGCCGACCGCCTGCACGGGCACGTCGACCGCCGCCACGACCTGGCGAAGCTGATCGAGCGGGCTGGGCATGCGCTGGCCCCGGGCTCCGATGCCGCGCCGTTCGTCGTAGCCGATGTGATGCACGATGTAGTCGCAGCCGAGGTCGGCGAGCTGCTTCGCGGCGTCGACCATGTCGGCGCAGCCGAGGTTGTCGCCCATGACCTTGATGTTCAGATCGCGCCCGGCTTTGACGACGCAGCGGATCGTCTCCTCGTGCGCCCGGGCCATGACGACGACATGCGTCGCTCCGGCCCTGGCCATCACCTCCGCTTCCAGATACCCGCCGTCCATCGTCTTGAGGTCCGCCACGATCGGCGTATCCGGCCAGCGCTCGCGCAGCGCCCGCACGCCGTGCATCCCCTCCGCCAGGATCAGCGGCGTCCCCGCCTCCAACCAGTCCACGCCCGCATCCAGCGCCATCTGAGCCGTCGCCAGCGCCTCGTCAAGCTCGATGATATCGAGGGAAATCTGCACAATCGGTCGCATGGGCGGCCTCGTCAAAACATGTTGTTTGGAATCGTATCTTGCAATGCCACATGATCTTGTTAAGATCATGCATGATGCATGATACGGATTCCACCATCACTGTCAATCGCCGCCTCAACCCCTCCCCCTCGAAGGGGGAGGTTGGGAGGGGGATTTCGAATGGGGCAACGCACAAATTGCCGGACTGCGCTGCGCGAATCAATCCCTCCCCCAGCCCCCTCCCTTCAAGGGAGGGGGATTTCGACTACGAAGGACGTTTTCATTGATCGATGATGTCGCCACGCATTCGAATCCCTCCCCCGGCCCCTCCCTTCGAGGGAGGGGTGATTCATCCGCCGTCCCCCCGCCGCGCACGACGATGCGGACGCTCGCAGGGCGGGTTCATCATGAACTGCGCAAGCGCATTCTCGGCGGCGTCATCGCCCCGGGCACGCGGTTGATCGTCGACAAGCTCGCGGCGGAATTTGATGTGAGCATCACGCCGGTGCGCGAAGCGATGCGTTTGCTCGAGCGCGACGGGCTGATCGCTTTTCGCCCTCACTGCGGCGCGACGACGACGTTGCCGTCAGCGGAGCATTTCGCGGACCTCAATGCCGTGCGATCGGCGCTGGAGCCGGTGGCGACCCGTGCGGCATGCGCCCGGCTGTCGCAACCCGATTTCGTCCGGCTCGATCAGACGCTCGCCGTGGGCTACGCCTGCATCGCCAGCGATGCGGATGTGGATGCCTGGCTCGATGCCGACCAGCGCTTTCACGCCCTGCTCGTTCATCGCAGCGGCAACGCGCTGCTGGAGGAAATCCTCGGCCAGCTCTATGACCGCATCCGCCTGCACCGCGAAATGTATTTCATCAGCCCCCAGCGCCTCGCGCAGTCGGTGCATGAACACGCCGTCATCATCGAAGCCCTCCGCGCTCGCGATGCCGACAAGGCGGGCGACCTCATGTCGCAGCACATGCACTCGCACGTCCCGCTTCAGTCGTAATGCTTACCCCCTCTCCCACCGGGAGAGGGCTGGGGTGAGGGTGGCTGCGGATGGAGGCGCGCTGCAAATCGAAACCAGCCGGTACTTGAACGCACCCTCTCCCGGAGGGAGAGGGAATGAAGACCACTCACTTAAGCGTCATCAAATACGCCACCAGATCGCGCATCTCCTCCTTCGTCAGCGCCGCCGAAAGGCCCATCGGCATGACGGAGACGTCCATGAGTTTGCGGTCGGTGAGGTCGTCGGTGTTGATCGTGAAGCGCTGGCCGGCGGGGTCGACGAAGGTCTGTTTGCCGTTCTGACCGCCCTGCGGGAGCATGATGCCCATGAGCGTCTTGCCGTCCTTCATCGTCATGACATTCGCGACGAACTGCGGGGCGATTTCGCGGCTCGGTGTCAGAATCGATTCGAGCAGCCAGCGCGGCGTCGCGCGACGCCCCACCACCGAAAGCTCCGGTCCGATCTCCCCGCCGCGACCGTCGATGCGGTGGCAACGGTTGCATGCAGCGAGTCGGGGTTGGAAGAACACGCGACGCCCCGTCTCCGGGTCGCCGCCTTCGCTGACGACCTTGAGCCAGCCATCGACGTCCGTGATCGCCGGACGATCCGCCGCATCGGGCGGCGCGGTGCGCAGCGAGCGCTTGGCCTCCGCGGCGACGACGCCTTCGCTGTCGCCGGCGAGTTTCTCAAGTTCGCCCTTGAATTTGTCTACGTCCGCCGCGAGACCGACGACGGCTTCCGCCCGCACATCGGCGGCGATGGCGTGATCGTCAGCGATCTTCATCAGCACATCGAATCGCCCGCCGTCCTTCTTATCGCAGAGCGTGCGCACGGCTTCGAGCGCCAGATGCTTGTCCGCGCCGTGGGCCAGTTCGCTCAATAGATCGAGCGACACCGCGCCGTGGTTCGGGTCGATGACGCGCAGCGCCATGGCGCGAATGGTCGGCGTGCTGCTGGCGTCCTTGAGCCGCTCGACGGCGTACTTGTCGATCGACTCGCCTTTGCCCGTGACCTTGCCGGTTTCGAGCCACTCGATCGCCGCCAGATACGCCGAGAATAGCCGCGACGTCATCACGTTGCCGTCCGCCAGCGCCGCCAGCAGGTTCGGCTCCATGTCCTTAACCTTATCATCGCTCATCCATCGCACGGCAAACAGCCGCACATCGGCGCTGCCGTCGCGCAGCGCGTCCGGCACGACCTTGTGCGCGTCCATGTGGGCCAGTCGCATCGCTTCGACGACGCCGAGGCGCTGTGGTGCTTCGAGCGATGACCATGACAGATCGGAAAGGCCCGGCAACTGCGACAGACCGTACACCGCCGCCTGGCGCGTGAACGGGTCCGCATCGCTCATCGCCGCCAGCAGCGTCGGCACATCGCGCGAGGCGCGCAGATCATTCGCCCGCTTCTCCGCATCGGTGACCGGCACGGGGTCCGGTTCCTTCACGAACGTGAGTTTCGTGTCGCTGGACAAACGCCAGATGCGGCCCTTGCCGTGCAATGTGTAATTGCGATCGACCCAGTCGCCGAAGTAGATCGATCCGTCGGGCGCGATGGTCATGCCCGTCGGGCGGAAGTCCTCGCCGCCGATGACAAGCGGCACGAGCGGCGCGGCGAACGTCGCGCCGCGGGCCGTCAGCGGGTACGAGTCGACGCGGTGATCGCCCCATGACGTGACGATGACGCGGCCCAAGATATCGGCGGGCATGTTGTAGCGGTCGTAGTAGACGATGCCGGTCGGCGCTTCGCCGGTTCCGTTGAGCATCGGCAGCGTGCCGGGCAGTTCGCCGTCCCATGCCTGCAACGGATGCAGCCCCGACCGCCCGTAGCGGAACGAATATCCGTAGTCCCCGCCGGGCACGACATGGTTGAGCCGGCACGGCGGACGCGAATCGGGATCGTTGTCGATCATGAGCAGGCGCTGATGCGAAATCATGCACAGCCCGAACGGGTTCCAGAAGCCGGTGGCGTAGTGCGTGAGGTTCTTGCCGTCGAGGTCGAAGCGGAAGATGTTGCCGCCTTCGCCGTCGAACTTGTAAGTCTTGCCGTCGGCGCCGATGAGCGTGTAGGTCTGCCCGAGGTTTTCGCCGATGCCGACGAAGACGTGGCCCGCATCGTCGAACGCCATACCGCTCATGCCGTTGTGCGGGTAATTGGCGGTGGTTTCGAGATGGGACAGGTCGATGCGTTCGTCGGCCGCGCCGTCGCCATCGGTGTCGCGCAGCTTGAACATCCCGCTGCGCGTGGCGACATAAACGTACCCGTCCGGCCCGCACTTGAGGCCCATCGTCAGATCGCTCTGGTCATAGAACGTCGTGAACTTGTCGACCTTGCCGTCGCCGTCGGAATCTTCGAGGACGCGGATGCGGTCGTGCGGCGGGCCGGCGTAGTCCTTGGGGCGGAAGTGCGTGGCGGACTCGACGACGAGGATGCGCCCTTTGGGATCGACGGTCATCGCGATGGGCGTGACGATCTGCGGCGCCTCGGCGACGAGTTCGATCTTCAGGTCCGGCCGCTGCACCTGGGGCAGATCGGCCGCCAAAGAAAAGACCGCTGTGCATGCAAGCACCGCGGTCGCGATCAACGATTGCATCGGTTGATGCCGGTCAAGAATCATGGCGGGTATCCTCGCGTTCGAGTAGATGATCAATCAGATCATGATACTCGATCGCGAGCTTTTCGGAGCGGGTCAATCCTCGTTTGAACAATTGATAGGCGTGAATTACCGCCGCGATGATGCCAGAGATAATCGACGAAACGAAAAACCCCAACGAGATGCCGATCACAAGGCCGGCACGCATCGCGGAGACATTCAGGTTGCCGTCATCGTTCGGATCGCTCGTGAGGCCGCGAATAAGTTCCTCCCAGCGATGAACGAGCACTAAACAAAACACCAAAAGAACGATCTGAAACTCCGCCAACAGAATGAAGAACCATGCCAGTAATCGCATTCGGCGAAGCTTCTTTCGGAGTTGCTCAATGTATTGCTCGTCGGTGAGTTCCGGTCTGCGGACAGGGAGGCCAAGGAATTTGGGAATGTGGGACGATTCGTTCGCGTCCACGCCACCGGGGGCGTCAGGAGCGCGGCCGGACGGCATGGTCAGATTGGCATGGACCTCACCGGAAGACATGCTCAATTATAGGCGGCGCGCCACGAATGCTGCCAAGCCGCGAGCGGCTAGTCGGCGGCGTGGTGGCCGTTGCCGTTGAGGGGTTCGATGCGGGTGATGTGACGGGGGTCGAGATAGGTGAGTTGCCTTTTGATCGACGAGCCGCGACCGTGAGGGAGCGGTCAAGGCGCGTGACAATGGGTGACGCCCTGACCGCTCCCTGACGGTCGCGGCTCGTTAAATACATCTCACTCGTGCCAAGCCGTGAGCGGCTTAGCCCAAGCTGACGGGCATGACGACGTAGAGGAAGTCGGTGCCGACTTTGAGGGTGCCGGGTTTGTTGGGGGCTTTGAGTTCGATGGCGATCGTGTCGGCGTCGGCGACCTTGAGGACGTCGAGGATGAACTGCGGGTTGAACCCGATTTCGACGGCGTCTCCCGTGTAGGACTCGATGGGCACATGCACTTCGGCTTCGCCCATCTCGGGCGCGCGGCTCGACAGGGCCAGCTCCTGTCCGCTGAAGGCGAACTTGACGCCCTTGGATTCTTCGTTGGTGAGCAGCGCGGCCCGGCGCACGGCGGACGCGAGCAGGTCGGTCTTGAACGACGCCTTGCGGTCCTGATCCTTGGGCACGACGTCCTTGTAGGGCGGGAACGAACCTTCGACGAGGTTGGACGAAAGTGAAGCGCGCTCGGTGGCGAAGTGCGCCTGATTGTCGGCGACTTTGACGCGGACGGTTTCGGAGGGATCGTCGAGGAGCTTGATGAGCAGGTTCAGGGCCTTGGTGGGCACAATCGTCCCGCCGGGCTCGCCCTTGGCTTCGGTGCAGGCGCCTTTGGCGAGGGCGAGGCGGCGGCCGTCGGTGGCGACCATGGTGAGTTTCTTGGCTTCGCGTTCGACGAGGACGCCGTTGATGGCGTAGCGGCTCGTCTCGCGGGCGGTGGCGAAGATCGTCTTCTGAATCAGGTCGCTGAGCGTGCCGGCCTTGATCTGATAGTCGGGTTCGCCGGCGAAGGGTTCGACGGGCGGGAACTGCTCGACGGCGGGGCCATAGATTTTGAAATGCGAGTCAGCGCCGCGGATATGCGTCGCCTCCTCGTCGGTTTCGATCGTGATGGTGGCGTCGGCGGATTCACGGACGATGGCGGTGAGCTTGTCGGCGGGGGCGAGCACGGCTCCGTCCTCGACGACCTCGACCTGGTTGATCGAAAGATGAATACCGACTTCCATGTCCGTCGCCGCCAGCGTCAGAACGCCGCCCGCCGCTTCGAGCTTGACGCAGAGCAGGACGGGCTTGGGCGTGCGGTTGAGCACGGCTCCGCCGATCAGGTTCAGGGCCTCGACAAGCACACCGCGATCGCAATTCACTTTCATGTTCGATCCTTCCTTCAGATTGCAGTCGCATAAGTTACCACGCCCGCGGGCATGCGACAAATGGGGCGATCCCGCATGAAATCTTCAAAAAAAGGGTTTCGCGGATCGGCCCAGCGCGTTAAGGTACGAATCGGGAGCGACGGACGCACATCGACGCACATACGGGGAACCGGCGATGACCACTTTGAGCACACGCGCGATGGCGGGGGCGGGGTTGATGTTCATGGGCGCGATGACGCTGCGGGCGGAAGTGCCGCAGGCGTCGCCGAGCCGGCTGCATCAGATCGCGCCGGACGGGGTGGCGGACTTCGATGCGTCGAGATACGACCTGGAGGAGCTTTTCGCCGAGATCAGGATTCCCATCGTGCAGGGGGATTTTGACGGCAATGGGCAAACGGATCTGGCGCGGACGAACACGAAGCGATTCGATCAGCCGGGCGGCGCGTTTGAGTTGCTGCTGAGCAATCGATTCCCGACGGGCCTTCAATTCGCGGAGCAGAGGATCGACGCCAGTCCCGACGGGCTGGGCCTGGTTGGCGACGTCGACGGCGACGGACATGACGATCTGGTCTTCTTCAAGCATGCCGATGCGAGCGTCACGCAGATCAGCGAAGCGTTCGCCCCCAGCGGCGCGGTTTTCAACGCTGTGCTTTCATCCGATGGCGATCGGGCGATCTACCTGGGCGACTTGAACACGGCGGGGACGTTCGAGTTGTACTTCCGCCCGACCGATCTGTCGGCTTCGCAACAGAAGATCAGCGCCCCGCTGGTCGTCGGGGGCGATGTGTTCGGGTTTGATGCGCACTTCGGCTCGGGGCAGACCTACACCTTCGTCTATCACGCGGACGGCGACACGAACGGCGTCAACGAGCTAATCGGCGGGAGCGACACGCAGCCGGCGATCAAGCTCAGCGGACCACTGGTGAGCGGCGGGCAGGTGCTCAACTTCCAACTCACCGACGATGGGCAGGACGTGGTGTATCTGGCCACGCAGCTTTCAACGGGTCATCAGCAGTTGTTTTACTCGCATACGGACGGCTCGGAGATGGGCGAACTGATCAGCCAGGCCAGTCCGGTCGGTCAGGTGTTCTCGTACAAGGTCGCGCCGGGGGGCGGGTTCGTCGTGTACCGGGGCAACCCGGAGGACGGCGGGGTCAGTGCGCTGTACACGACGCCGATCGGCGCGGTGGCGTTGCAGACGAAGTTCGTCACGCCGTCGGGCGGGAAGATTTACGATGATTTTGACATCAGCGCGGATGGGAAATGGACGGTGTTTCGAGGCGACGGGGCGAGCGTCAACGTGGCGGAGCTTTACACGGCTTTGACGGACGGCACGGGGCCTGTCACGCGCGTGCATCCGGCGTTCAACGTCACGCGCGATGTGCTCGATTTCAAAATCACGCCCGACAGCCGGTTTGTCGTGTATCGCTCGGATGAATTGATCGACAACGTGTTCGATCTGTTCATCGCGGAACTGGGCACGAGCGGCGAGGAACGGCTGGTGAGCGATTCGCTGGGCGGGTCGCGCGATGTGCTGGACTATGTGATTTCGCCGGACAGCCGGTGGGTGCTGTACCTTGAGGACGCGGACGGGAACGGGACGGGCGATGTGCTGATGGCGTCGGCGCTCGACGGGTCGGTGCATCCGTTTCTGGTCAACACGGGATTGGGTTTGGGGCACTTTGGGAAATTCGACTTCACCGCCGACGGGCAATTCGCGGTCTGGATGCAGGATGTGGACCGGGATGGGCATTTTGAGTTGTACGCCCGGCTGCTTCCGGAGCCGGCGAGTTTTGTGATGATGCTGGGGGGATGGGGATTTTTGCGGCTGCGGCGGCGATTGAAGGCGTAGAACGAGGCGGGAATCTTCAAAATATTTTCCGGCGGGGTGTCCTAAAGCGCCTGACGGCTGTGATATGAGCGATGGAGGCCTTTCATGTCCGTCCCGCAGAATGTGATTGTGCGAACGCTGATGCGCGACCGCGCCAAGCTGCTGGCGTATATCTGGTCGATCGTGCATGACGGGCACATCGCGGAGGATGTTTTGCAGGACGTGTCGGTGATCGCGGTGGAGAAGCGCGAGCAGATCGAAAATGAGGCGGTGCTGGCGGCGTGGCTTCGGACGACGGCGCGGCACCGGGCGCTGTACGCCTTGCGTCAGGGCCGGAGCAAACCGCTGACGCTCGACGCCGGCGTGCTGGATCAGCTTGAAGGCGAGTGGGCCGAGCGCGACGCGGTGCCGACGAACCGGCTGATGGACGCATTGCGGGAGTGTCTTTCGCATCTGACGCCGCATGCCCGGCGGATCATCGACCTTCGCTACATGCGCTCGTGCAGCTCGCAGCAGATCGCGGCGGATTTGGGTTTAAGTGTCGCGGCGGTTTACAAGACGACGACGCGGGCGCATGCCGCCCTGTCCGATTGCGTGCGGGAGCGGATGAGCCATGAGTGACGCGATGACGAACATGGCGCTGGAGGAGTTGATCGCGCGATACCTGGAGGGCGTGGCGGACGCGGCGCAGACGAGTGCGCTCAATGCCATGCTCGCCGGCGATGCGGCCGCGCGGCGGATGTTCGTCGACCGCTGCCTTCAGGAACGCTGCCTCGCCGAGCTGGCTCCGCAGGAAGGATTCGTCGCTCAGGTGTCAGGGGTCGGCAAAATCACCCGTCGCCCCCACGCCGACGCTGAGCCGGCTCTGAGGCGAAGCGTCTGGTACGCAAAAGGATTCAGAGGTCAGGGTTCGGGGTTCAGCGTCATGGCAGCGATCGCCGCGCTTTTCGTCATCGCCGGCGCGCTCCTGTACATCTTCCTGCCCGCTGCTCCACACTCCCAACTCCCCATTCCGCACTCCCCCGCCCCCATCGCTCTCCTCTCGGACCTTTCCGACAACGCGCAGTTCATCGACGCGCCGCACGCGCTCGGCTCCGACCTTTTGCCCGGCGTGATCGCGCTCAAACGCGGGTCGGCCCAGATCGCGTTTCGCTCCGGCGCGGTCGTCGATCTGACCGGGCCGTGCGAATTTGACATGACCGGCGAGAACCGCGGGTATCTGCGGCATGGCCTGTTGACCGCCTACGTCCCCGCCGCCGCGCGCGGGTTCACAGTGGGCCTGATCAGTCACGCGCACATCGTCGACCTGGGCACGCGCTTCGCCATCGACGACGCCTCCGACGGCTCCGCCCGCCTGCGGGTGCTCGAAGGCCGCGTGCGCATCGACGATGTGGAGCCCGCCGCGCTCGTCCTCGAAGCCGGTCAGGGTCGGCGCATCAGCCGCGCCGGCCGCATCCTTCCGCTGGCCCTTTCGTTCGATGTGGACGGCGAAGCGAGCGGCGGTTCCATCACCGATCCCGACGCCGCCGCGCTGACGGTCGGGCCGGGGGCGGCGACGTCGCTGGGCGTCTCCGTCACGCTGAGCGCGAATCTCAACAAGTGGCGCGATCGTCGCAATGAACTGAGCCCTGATGTCGAGCACTACAACCTGCTCCGCGATTTCGTCTACGAAAACTCCGGCGATCCCGTGACGATCCGCATCGACGGCCTGCGACCGCAGACCGCCTACGACCTGACCGTCTACTCCTTCGACGCTCAGTCCAATGATCAGACCAAAAGCGCCTGGTTCGCCGACGAAGCAGCCGGCGCCCCGCTGCATGTGCACACCATCCACTGCAAGAACCCCGCCGCCGGCGCGTTCACGCTGCACCTGACCTCCGACACGCGCGGCCGACTCCGCCTCGTCGCCAAACCCTGGGGCGGCGACCCGTCGATCGTGATCTTCAACGGCCTGACCATCGCCGAATCCGACGCCGACCCTGCGCCCGCGACTTCGATCAGCAATGCGCCGCCCGCACACTTTGACAAGGAGCAATGAAATGAGAAAGTCCATCCTCCCCGCCGTCCTGATCGCCGCCTCCCCGCTGCTCCAGTGCGCGAGCACGCAAGCCGACATCACCACCGGCCTCGTGAGCCGATACGCCTTCGACAGTCCCGCCAATCCCGGCCTCGACTCCGGCGGCAACAACTTTCAGGGCACGAACAGCGGCGTCGACATCGTCGATGACCCGACGCGCATCACCGCCGCACTCTTCGATTCCAGCGATTCAATCACCGCCCCCATCTCCACGCTCAGTTCCTCCGGCTTCACCGTCTCCCTCTGGGTCAACCGCTCCGCCACCGGCAATTCCGTCAATAATGGCCTGTTCACCATCAACGACGGCAACGCCGCCAACAAGACCCTCGGCGGTTGGGTCAATACCTCCGACCAGGTCTGGGGACGCATCATCGCCGGCGGCACGCACGACCTCCCGCAGGATGCCGACTCCGCCATCCCCGACGGCACATGGTCCCTCGTCACCTTCCGAGGCACCGGCTCCAGCTACCAGGTCTTCGTCGACGGCGTCAACACCACCAACAACGTCGCCTACTCCGGCTCCTTCAGCACCGTCATCAACACCCTGCTCATCGGCCGACAGGGCTCCGAATCGTGGAACGGACGCATGGACGACTTCCGCGTCTACAACCGCGCCCTGAGCGACTCGGACATTCTCGAACTCTACAACGAACCCGCCAGCGATCGCATCTACGCCAATCATGTCCAGTTCGACATCAACGGTTCGACAGCGAGCGGCACCACGCAAAGCGGATACACCCCCGTTACCGCCGTCGGCCCCACCAGCACCGAATCCCTCCTGACCACGCTGACCATCAACGGCGCCCTTGATGAATTCCGCGACCGCGGCAACACCGCTTCGCTCCCCTCCTCCAATCCGCAGTTCAATCTCCTGCGCGATTTCGTCTTCGAGAACGACGGCCAATCCGTCCAACTCGATCTGGCCGGCCTGCGACCCTTCACGCTCTATCAGGTCACCGTCTATTCCTACGACTCGCAGAACAACGGCACGAAAAGCGAGTGGTATCAGGACGCCATCAGCGGCTCCCCCCTCGCCGTCCACACCATCACCAGTTCCTCCCCCTCGACCGCCGCATTCATCATGAACCTCTTCGCCGACGCCAACGGCGACATGCACATTCTCGCCCAACCCTTCGGCGGCGGATCGGGCATCGTCATCGTCAACGGCATCGAACTGACCATCATCCCCGCCCCCGCCGCCCTCCCCGCCGGCCTCGCGCTGTTGGGGTTGATCCTGATCGGCCGCCGCAAGAATTATCTTCATTCCGCTCGCTCCTGAGGTTATAATGGTGGACCAGAGGTTCCATTCAATTCGACCCCGAAGGAGACTGAGCATGAAGACCCTCGCCATCGCTGTTGTGTCGTCCCTTGCCCTCGCCGCCGCCGCGCCGGCATCGACCGTCATCCCCGGCTTCGCCGCCAGCGCCCAATTCGACGTCAACTTCCCCACCGGCCCCGTCACACAATCCGGCTACACCGGCTTGCAGGACGACGGCAACGGCGCCGGCTCCAACACCTTCAACGCCACCGCCCCCAGCGGTGTCAAACTCACCATCACCAACCCCAATGACCAATCCCGCGACCGCACCGGCGGCGGCGTCCTCGCCGGCAACCCCGATGCCAGTCTCCTCCGCGACTTCACCTTCACCAGCACCAGCAGCACCGTCACCACCGACGCCCTCCGCGCCGACCTGACCGGCCTGGCCCCCAACACCGCCTACACCGTCCGCGTCTACACCTACGACACACAGAACGACAAGGCCGGCAGCTTGTGGTTCGCCGGCGCCTCCGCACCCGCCACGCTCAACTCCAACGACCCCGCACTCGTCGGGTTCTACGACAACCGCCTCGCCAGTCCCAACTCCGGCTTCCTCGACCTGAACCTCACCTCCGACGCTGCCGGCGCCATTCATCTTTACACCCGCGGGTCCACCGGCTACGCCGGCAACGCCCTGGCCTTCCTCAACGGCCTCTCCGTCACCGCCATCCCCGCCTTGACCGACGTCATCAAGGCCGACATCAACAACACCAACGCCGGACAAGGCCCCACCAACGTCACCAAGGCCGGCTTCTCCGCCATCAATCCCGTCAACAACATCGGCACCCTGACCAGCGGCTCCGTCACCGTCACCGTCACCTCCGACCGCACCGACAACCCCACGCGTAATCGCAACAACTCCGGCGACGCCCTCTTCAATGACTTCATCCTCTCCAACGCCGAGATGCGCATCGACCTGAGCGGCCTGACGCTCGGCAAGCTCTACTCGCTCACCATTTTCTCGCAGGACACCAGCGCCAACAGCGGCGTCTATACCGATTGGTTCCTCAATAATTCGACCACACCCTTCAAACAGGGCGCGTTCAACCTCGGCGCCGCCTCCACCGCGCAGGCCGCCATGGGCTTCACCACCTATTTCGCCGCCACGCAGACGAACATGACGATCTTCGGCCGCTCCGGCGCACCCGGGTCCTTCGTCTTCCTCAACGGCCTGATCCTCCAGGAATCCGTCGCCTTCATCCCCGCCCCCGCCGCACTCCCCGCCGGCCTCGCCCTGCTCGGAGCCCTCGCGTTCCGACGACGAAAATGAAACACACCGACGCGCATCACGATCGCCCGACAGCGGCGCTTGCCCCGCATCACCGATGCACGTCCCCGAGGCGGGGTGACTTCAGTCACCCCGCATTCACCCTAATCGAACTCCTCGTCGTCGTCAGCATCATCGCCTTGCTGATCGCGATTCTCCTGCCCGCCCTCTCCCGCTCGCGCGAGATCGCCAAGCGCACCGTCTGTCTCTCCCATCTCAAATCCATCGGCGCCTGCGCCATCACCTACACCACCTCCAACCACGGCGACTTCTTCGCCCCCAATACCTTCAACGTCCAGATCGCCTTCGTGAACGTCACCGGCAACCGAGGCATCGATGCGCTCAAAACCGTCAACCTCGTCGGCGACATCCCCGTCGACGTCGGCGGCGGATATAAACGCCTCCCGCCCTCACCCGTCTTCAACTGCCCCTCGCGCGATTACCAATCGCAGTGGGAGACAGCCACGACGAGCTATGACCAGCTTGTCATCGCCTATCAGTACTTCGGCGGGATCAAGACATGGACCCTGCCCGCCGGTCTGACCGTCCCCTCGCGCAGCCCCGTCAACATCGCCGCGGCGCACGGCGACTGGCTGCTGGCGTCCGACACGACCATGGAAATCGACCTGGCCTGGGGCGCCGGCCGGCCCACCGCCTACGCCAACATGCCCAGCCACCTCGCTGGCAACGGCGAACTGCCCCTGGCCAATCCCGCCGCCGCCAACGAACTGCTCCCCGCCGGCGGCAACCAACTCTACACCGACGGCTCCGTGAGCTGGATGCCCTTCCAGAACATGCTCCGCCTCCATAGCTGGGGCGGCGAAGCCCGCCGCGCCTACGGCTTCCAAAACGACTGGGGCAACTACGTCCCCGCGGCGAATCCGTATTTCTGATCCGCCCCCGCTCGCCCTCCGACTTAACCAATCACAAATGCCCAATGCCTGATGACAAATGCATTGGTCATTTGTCATTGGTCATATCAGACACGGCGTGTTGGCCAGCATGTTGGGCAGGATTCATCCTGCCGATTGCCCGAATGCGGCGTGCCATATCCCATTTTTACTACGACACTGAAAATCCCCGGGCCGAGGGCGGCCCGGCTCAGACTTGCCTCGCAATGAGAACGACACCTGTCTGCCACGTGGATGCCGAATCGACGGCGGTGTCTTCCGAAATGACCGATGACAAATACCTCATGCCTCATGCCCCATGCATTGGACCCGGCGATGAATCCGACGAGCGAAAGGGAGAACCCCTCAACGCGAACGCGTGTGATTGTCGACACGGCGGCGGAGATCGACTTCGCGGACGTGCGGGGTTAGAGGCGGTCAAGCGATGGGGGATCGCGGACTGAATGCGGCACGATCTGGCGGGCGGACGGAGGGCCGGGGTGATGTGGGATTTTGCAAATCATCGCGCATGGATGTTTCGCATTTGGCGCACGGGGAGGGCAAATTAGCAGCCGGCGTGCGCATGCGTGGATATAAGTCCTGAAAAGTCGCGCAAGGGTGTGACGCGGCGCTCCATCGGGGTGCGCACCGGCGCGCCTGTGCGCGCCGGGTCTGGCGTCCGGCGTGCGGAAGGCGTTGATTTGGCGGCGATAATGGGCAGAGGTGGCGCGTGACGGCCCCCGTGCGAGAGGTTCGGCTCGGGGCGCCGGGGGATTTTGCAAAGGGAGCTGCGCGTGCGAAGCGGGGGTTACGGGCTGGATGATTTTTGCTGTTGGAGGTGCCAGAGGCGGGCGTATTTGAGTTGGACGCTGAAGGCGGCTTTCTGGGCGACGAGGAGGCCGAACGACCCGTCGAGGAAGCTGCGTTTGAGGAAGAAGAATTTGACGAAGGCCGCCCACGGCCGCAACCACAGGCCCAGCAGCCCCACGCGCTTGCCCTGCGCGTACATTTCATGAGCCAGCGCGTCGGCCCGCTTCTCGTAGCGTTCGCCGTCGAAGTAGTCGTTCCAATGGTCGGCGTAGCGGTTGTGATAGATCGGGGCGGCGAGGTTCAGGACGCTGCCGTCGGTCGGGGCGGGGCGATCGTGAATCGAGCGCTGGGGCCAGGCGACGCGCTTGCGGTCGATCAGGCGGGCGATGCGGTCGGGGTCCCATGCCCGCACGTGACGCCCGAGCAGGTAATTGCGGCGGGGCATGGTGATCACGGGGTGCATCCGGAATTGATCATCACGCAAGGCGGCGACGGCGGCGGAAAGCTCGGGGCTGATCTCCTCGTCGGCGTCGAGAATGAACACCCAGTCATTGGCGGCGGCGTCGACGATCAGCCGGCGATTGGTGGTGAAATCGACCCAAGGGTGATACTCGACGCGGGGCGTGAACTGGTGAGCGATGGCGACCGTGTCGTCCGTCGAGCCCGAATCGAAGACGACAATCTCGTCCACCCACGGGCAGGCCCGGGCGGATTCGAGGGTATGGGCGATCTTGGCGGCCTCGTTGCAGGCCAGGATGCAGACGGAAATCTTGGGCGGCATCCGCCCATGATAAACCCGAAATCCAAAACTCGAAACTCGAACCCCCGGAAGCGCGAGGCAGGGCGGGTTTGCGGCCGGGGCTCCGCCTTCCAGTTTCCCGGCTGGGCTGGACTTGAAGTTGGGCAAGATGTCGCTAAACTATGGGGCTCCACTTTGGATTCATGACCTACGGACAGGACGGCTCGATATGAAGCTCAAATCGCACAAGGGTACGTTGAAACGCATGCGTGTGACCGGCAAGGGCAAGGTCAAGCACAAGCGTTCGGGTACGAGCCACCTCATGAGCGCGACGAACGGCAAGGATTCGCGTCGGCTTCGGCAGGCGCTGGTCGTGTCCAAGCCGGTCGCCAAGAAGCTCGAGAGGGTGCTGCACATGCGACTGATCGGCCGCGAGCAGTAAATAGCTGCCGCCGCCGCCATCTGCGGCTCGGGCGACGAAATCTCCGCATGTGACGGAGTCCCGAATCCGCGATACTGACAGGAGTTCCCCATGCCTCGCGCACGCAAGGGCGCCGCTCGGCGTCAATCCAAGAATCGTCTGTTCAAAGCCGTCAAGGGCTATCGCGGCGCCCGCTCGCGGCTCTTCTACCGTGCTTTTGAAGCGGTTACCCGGGCGGGGGTGTACGCCTACCGCGACCGCCGCGCCCGCAAGCGCGAGTTCCGGCAGTTGTGGATCACGCGTATCACCGCCGCCTGCTCGACCCGCACGATCCGTTACAGCCAGTTGATCAACGGCCTGAAGCTCGCTGACATCCGCCTCAACCGCAAGATGCTCAGCGAGATCGCGATCGCCGACCCCGCCGCCTTCGACGCCATTGTCGAAGCCGCCAAGGCCGCGCTGTCCGCCCACAAGGCCGCCTGATCGCTCCGCTGCTCCCGCGACAAATCATCACCTACCGAGAGACTCGACGTGTCCGACAAAGCCGTCTGGTTTAACGGGGAATTGGTCCCCGCCGCGCAGGCGAGCGTGAGCGTGTTCGATCACGGTCTGCTCTACGGCGACGGCGTCTTTGAAGGCATCCGCGCCTACAACGGGCGGATCTTCAAGATGCGTACGCACCTGAACCGCCTCTTCGACGGCGCGAGCCGGATCGACCTGAAAATCCGGCACACCCTCGAAGAACTCGAAGCGGGCATCCGGCGGACCTGCGCCAACAACGGGATCGCCAATGGGTACATCCGCCTCTGCGTCACGCGCGGCACGGGGTACCTGGGGCTCAATCCCTACTTGTGCGAAAAGTCCAACACGTTCATCATCGCCGACACCATCTCGCTCTACCCCGCGGAGATGTACGAGAAGGGCATGCCCATCATCACCGCCAAGACCCTCCGCAATCACCCCCTTGCGATGGACCCGGCGGTCAAGAGCATGAACTACCTCAACAACATCCGCGCCAAGATCGAGGCCGTCAAAGCCAAGGTCCCCGAAGCGCTGATGCTCAATTATCAGCACAATGTCTCCGAATGCACCGGCGACAACATCTTCATGGTCAAGGCGGGTGTGCTGACGACCCCGCCGCTCTCGGCGGGTCCGCTGCCGGGCATCACGCGGGGCGTCGTGCTCGAACTGGCCAAAAAGGCCGGCATCAAGACGCGCGAAGCCGACTTCAAGCTCGATGACCTTTACGCCGCCGACGAAGTCTTCCTGACCGGTACGGCCGCGGAAGTCATCGGCGTGACGAAGATCGACGATGTGACGATCGGCTCGGGCAAGCCCGGGCCCGTCACCGGCCGGCTTATCGCCGACTTCCGCAAACTGCTCGAAAATCCCCCGGAGGATTGAGCGGGCGGCCGCATGCATGAACCCAATGAAAAAGCCCCGCATCGCGCGGGGCTTTTTTGTTGGCGTATCAATCGGCGATCAATACAGGCGCCAGCGGCGGCGGATGAAGAGCATGCAGGCCAGGCCCAGCACGCCCAGTTCCGCCGGCTCGGGCAGGGGAATCGCGGCGACGGTCACGGAGGCCAGGTCCCAGCCCATGACGTCGAACGCCCGCAGGTCGAGCGTGGAGATCGACAGCAGTTCGCCCGGCGCGGCGGTGGGGTCCATGATGCCGATGCCCAGATTGTCCTTCCAGTGGCTGGCCTGCCGGCCGTCGCCGTGGACCTGGCCGGTCGAGAAGGTCGTCAGACTGGTGGCGCCGCCGTCGATGGAAAAATACTTGGAGGCGGAACCGGCGGTCCAGTCGATGGTGCCCGCGCCGCCGGCGGCGATGCTCGCGGCGGAGAATCGGAACATGTCCAGCGGGTCGACATAGGTAAAGACGTTGTCGGCGAAGAAATTGGGGCTGGTGCTGTTGGTGTCGAGGATGTCGACGCCGGAGATGAATCCCAGCACGTGTCCGATTTCATGCGTGGCCACGCCGACGAAGTCGTAGGCGCCGCCGGTGATGCCGTTGGTCGGATCAAAGTCCCAGGTGAACTGGTCGGAGAAGGCAATGCTCGCGTCGACGGCGGGATTGTTGGCGGCGAGCAGGCCCAACGCCTTGGCGTTGGCATTGGTCATGTAGACGGTCGTATTGTTGGCGTCGCCGTCGTTGTCGAGGTACGTGGTCGCGCTGCCGGACCCGTTGGGGTTATTGCTGGTGTAGTTCAAGAGCATCTTGAACGATGAGCCGGACTGAAGCGACGCGGTGGCGGAGGCGTCGTCGGTGCTGGTGGCGTCGGCGTTCATGGCGTTCTTGAAGTTGGTGTAGTTCGTCGTCACATGCGACGAACTGGTGGAGCCGAGGATGCCGGCTCCGAGCGTGGTGAAATTGATGTTGATGTTGATGGTGACGGAGTCGCTGAAGACATTGGACCAGCGTGCCGCCGCGGCGTTGAATCCGGCGATGGCCTGAGCACTCATTCCGCCGGCGGGCACGAGGTTGAACGTCAGGGCGGCCTGAGCCGGCGAACCGGCGGCGAGCCCGATCATTCCCGCGATCGCACACCCGAGTCCGAACCCGCGCGCAGCAACGCACGCACGTCTCAAACCGACTGACAATCCCATTGGTGGCCTCTCGTTCCGCACTTAGGGTTTCATTCGCCTTTTACACACGAGCGGTTTCTCACGCCGCTCGATGGTCAGAATATACCCATGGGCGAAATGCCTTGTCAATAAAAATCTTAAAAAAGCGGGAGTGCCTTCGCCGCGTCGGTGCCAAGCGACAAAACGCCGCGGGACGAACCCGGGGGGGGGCGGTGATCGCAAAACCAGCGTTAAGGCGGCTTAAGCGAACAGATGGCTGGACCGCATGCTCACCACGCGGGGCTGAAGCGCCCGGCCGGGGCACGAAGTCGGGTTGATCTCCTGGTGCGTGTAAATCTGGTTTTCGGAGATCGAGAAGAAGCGGCGGAGTTGGCGGACGGTGCCGTGCAGAGCTTCGAGCTGAGCGGCGGAAGGCGACTGGATGTCGAAGTTGCCCATGCACATGACGCCGATGTTGTGCTCGTTGTGATCCTTCACATGAGCGCCTTGATAGCGCAGGTCGCGGCCTTCCCAGAGTCGGCCGGCGCGGTCGATGACGTAGTGGTACCCGATGTCGGACCATCCGCGCTGAAGGTGCGAGCGGCGGATGAGTTCGAGGTAACTGCGGGAGGAGTTGTAGTCGGTGAAGGTGACGGCTTCGGGCATGCCGTCGTGGTGGATCGTCAGCTTGTTGACGCCGTTCATCGGATTGATGTCCGAGAGGCGGGGGCCGGCGTGCGTCCAGTTGTCGCGCGAGATGGGCTGTATCGAACCGGCGGGCGGTCGAACGGCCTGCTGTTGGGCCTGCGAAGGCGTCTGCGGCGGCGGCACCGTCCGCGCCACGGGCGGAGCGGCGTTCACGTTCGGCCAAACGCCCGACATGTTGCCCGATGAACCCACCGTCCGGACGTTCTGTTCGCAACCAGCGGCGACCAGCGCCAGGGACCCGATCAGAAAATGGCGACGTTCCATATGCATCTGCGATTATATCGACCACTTCGCCGAACGCGCTGAATTTTTCGGGGAATTCGCCTATTTCACCTCGCTGAGCTTGATCCACTGGCGATTCTTGGCGCTGAGTACCGCCGCTTCGAGCACGCGCTGCGTTTGGTAAGCATCCTCAAAATCCGGCACCGGCACTTCGGGCTTCTTCCCGGCGATGTCCGTCAGGATCGCAGACGTGCAATTGATGAATCCATGTTCGTATCCAAGGATGTGCGCGTCGGGCCACCAGGCGTGGGCGAACGGGTGCTTGCCCGCGTCGGTCGCCATGATCCGACGCCACCCCGCGACCTCCGCATCGTCGGCTGCGTTGTAGTACCAGAGCAGATTCGCATCTTCAAAGTCCCAGCGGATCGAACCCTTCTCGCCGTTGACTTCGATGCGGTTGGCGTTCTGATTGCCGATGGCGAAGCGCGTCGATTCGAAGGACGCCACGCCCCCGCCGCTCAAATTTGCAAGGAACAGCACGGCGTCGTCGACGGTGACTTTGCCCATCTTCTTCTTGCCGGTGACCTTGCCGCCCTTGATGTTGCCGGTGTCGGCTTCGGGGATGACGCGTTCCTTGATGAAGGTCTTTTCGATGGCGCCGCAGACTTCGGTGACTTCCTCGCCGGTGATGAACCGGGCGGCGTCGATGATGTGGGCGCCCAAGTCGCCGTGTGCGCCGGAGCCGGCGACCTTCCCGTCAAATCGCCAGACGAGCGGCGTGTCGGGCCCAGCCCATCCTTGCAGATAATTGGCCCGCACATGGAAAATCCGCCCGATCTTGCCTTCCTGTACGAGCTGCCGCGCCAATGCGAGCGCCGGGCAGCCGCGATAGCTGAACCACACGGCCGTCTTGACGCCCTTACGTTTCGCCTTCGCCGCCGCGTCGCGCATCGACCGCGCTACCTCCAGCGTCGCCGCCAGCGGCTTCTCGCACGCCACATGCTTGCCCGCCTCCAGCGCCGCCACCGCGATCGGCTCGTGGTAATTGTTCGGCGTACACACGTCGATCAGATCGATCTCGTCATTGGCGACGACCGCTTTCCAGTCCGTCGAGCTGTTCGCCCAACCCCACCGTTTCGCGAACGCCGGCGTACCCACCGGGTCGCGACCCACCACCGTGTGCATCACCGGCTCGACCGGAAGATTGAAGAACTTGGCGACCTTCAGATACGCATTGGCGTGCGCCCGGCCCATGAACTTCGTACCCACCAGCGCGACGTTGCACACCGACTTGTCTTTGGCCATGTAACGATCCCTTTCGTGATGAATGCCTCGCAGACGGAGGGAGTGATTTTGCAGGGTCGTTAATCATAATCGTCGCCCCACGACGAGTGCAACCTTGGTTCGACCGCCCGCCGGCACTACAATGACCTGTCCAGCGTGAAAGGAGTCTTCATGCTTGATCGACAAGAGGTTCTGGACCGTTACTTTCCCGAAGTCCGCGCGTGGCTGATTCAGATCGCCGCGGTGATGGACCGTTGCGATCGAAGCGAAGGCGACGTCAACTCCGACGCCCGACTCGCCATGTATCAGCAGTCCCTCAAGGTCCTCATGGACAACCGCGCCCCCGATCGCGCGGAGCGCATTCAGAAGATCTTTTCCGACCCGGTGGATTGAAAATGACCAATGTCCAAGCACCAATGACCAAGGAAATGATCAAAGACCCACTGTCAAAAATGAAAGGCCGAATGCCGTTCCATCATTGGTCATTGGGATTTGGTCATTGGTCATTTAAGCGGAGCGCCCCATGTATCTGATCGACCCGCATATTCATTGTGTTTCGCGGACGACGGACGATTATCAGCGGCTGGCCATGAGCGGGACGGTCGCCGTGTCGGAGCCCGCCTTCTGGGCGGGGTATGACCGCTCCTCGTCCGACAGCTTCTGCGACTACTTCCGTCAGCTCACCGAGTTCGAGCCCGCCCGCGCGGCCCAGTTCGGGATTCAGCATTACACATGGATGTGCATCAACGCCAAGGAGGCGGAGAACGTCAGTCTCGCCCGGGAAGTCATCGCGCGCATCCCCGAGTTCATGGATCGGCCTAACGTGCTGGGCATCGGCGAAATCGGGCTCAACAAGAATACGAAAAACGAAGCGCTGATCTTCATGGAGCAGGCCCAGTTCGCGGTGCGGCATGGGTATCTGATTCTGATTCACACGCCGCATCTGAAGGACAAGCTCAAGGGTACGATGATGATTCTCGACATGCTGCGCGAAGTCGGGGCGAATCCGGATCGCGTGCTGGTGGATCATGTCGAGGAGCACACGATCAAGCCGGTGCTCGACGGCGGATACTGGTGCGGCATGACGCTGTATCCGGTCAGCAAAATGACGCCCGCCCGCGCGGCCGACATGCTCGAGATGTATGGGCACGAACGCACCTGCATCAACGCCGCGGCGGACTGGGGCGTCTCCGACCCGTTCAATCTCCACCGCTGCACGCTCGACTACCGCGCCCGAGGCCACAGCGAGCAGGAACTGCTGGACATCTTCCACAACAACCCCGTCCGCTTCTTCAGCCAGAGCGAACATTTCAAAGTCAAACCGCTGACCATCGAAGCGGGCGCGACCGCGGAAGTTTCGGGCAAATAATCACAAAGACACGAAGGCACGTAGACACGAAGGGAATTGCAATTTGAAAGCCAATGCATTCAAATTGCAGTTCCCTTTTTTGTCTTCTTTGTGCCTTCATGTCTTTGAGTCTTTGTGTCCATCGTCGTCAGATCGTAAAGGAGCCCGCCAGGCATGAGTTCCAAAACGCAGCGGAAGTATGACGTGGTCATCGTCGGTTCGGGCGCGGGCGGCGGCATGGCGGGGTATGTGCTCGCGCATGCCGGGCTCAAGGTCTTGATGCTCGAAGCGGGCCGGCACTACGATCCGACGACCGAGACGCCGATGTTCAACACGCCCAATCAGGCCCCGTTGCGCGGCGTCGGCACGCCGGAGAAACCCTTCGGGTTTTACGATGCGACGGTCGACGGCGGATGGCAGGTTCCCAACGAACCGTACACCAGCGCTCCCGGCAGCGAATTCCAATGGTGGCGCGCCCGGATGCTCGGCGGGCGGACGAATCATTGGGGGCGCATCGCGCTGCGTATGGGGCCCTACGACTTCAAGCCGCGCGCTCGCGACGGACTGGGCATCGACTGGCCCATGACCTACGACGAGATGGCGCCGTGGTACGACAAGACGGAGGAACTCATCGGCGTGTTCGGCTCCAACGAGGGCCTGGAAAATACGCCCAACTCCTCCCCCGGCGTACTGCACGCACCGCCCAAACCGCGCGGCTACGAACTGCTCACCAAAAAGCACTGCGACCGGCTGGGCATTCCCGTGATCCCCTCGCATCTTGCGATTCTGACCCGACCCATCAACGGACGCGCCGCCTGTTTCTACGCCACCGATTGCGGGCGCGGCTGCTCCATCAAGGCGAACTTCCAATCGACGACCGTCCTGCTCCCCCCCGCCGTCGAAACCGGTAATCTCGACATCCGCACCGGCGCGATGGCCCGCGAGGTCACGCTCGGCAAGGACGGCAAGGCCAACGGCGTCGTCTTCGTCGACAAGGCCACCGGCAAGGACGACTTCGCCCCGGCTCATGTCGTCGTCCTCGCCGCCAGCGCCTGTGAAACCGCCCGCATCATGCTCAACTCCAAGTCCAACCAGTTCCCCGACGGCATCGCCAACACGACCGGCCTCGTCGGCAAATACCTGATGGACACGGTCGGGGCGCGGCTCGCCGGTCACATTCCGATGCTCGAGAATCTTCCGCCGCACAACGAGGACGGCGCCAGCGGGATGCACATGTACATGCCCTGGTGGGGCTATCAACAGCAGGCCAAGAACCAGCTCGATTTCCCCCGCGGGTATCACATCGAATTCGGCGGGGGCCGGCGCATGCCGCACATGGGCTCCGTCAGTTGGGTCCCCGCCATGCAGAAGACCTACGGCCGGCAGCTCAAGGAGGACGCCCGCCGATACTACGGCGCGGTGCTCAACTTCTCCGGCCGCGGCGAGATGATTCCCAATGAGGACTGCTACTGCGAGATCGACCCGGATGTGAAGGACAAGTGGGGCATCCCCGTGTTGCGCTTCCACTGGAAGTTCTCCGACTACGAACTGAAGCAGGCGGTGCACATGCAGCAGACGTTCAAGCAGATCATCGAATCGATGGGCGGGACGATTTTCGGCGAGGCGGCGACCGAGGGCAGCAAGTGCATCTACCCCGGCGGAGCGATCATTCACGAAGTCGGGACGACCTGCATGGGCGACGATCGGAAAAAGAGCGTGCTCAATCAATGGGGGCAGGCGTGGGACGTGCCCAACCTGTTCGTCACGGACGGCGCGCCGTTCGTGTCCAACGCGGACAAGAATCCGACGCTGACGATTCTCGCGCTGGCGATGCGCAATTGCGATCATCTGGCGGGTCTGATGAAAGGAGGCGAGCTTTGAATTCGCACAACGATCCCATGTCGGTGAGCCGGCGCGAGGCGATCAAGTGGATGATCGCGGCGGCGGGAACGATCTCGGTGCTCGATCCGCAGAGCTTCGGCGCGACGACGCTGCCGTCGCGCATCGGGTCCGATCCGAATCTGCTCAATCCCGTCGTCCCCTGGCCCCGCACGCTCAGCAAGGAACAGCTTCGCATGCTCGCATCGCTTTGCGATCTGATCATCCCCGCCGACGACCGCTCCCCGGCGGCCAGCGCCGTCGGTGTGCCGGACTTCATCGACGAATGGGTCAGTGCTCCGTACGACGAACAGCAGAACGACCGCAAAGTGGTGCTCGAAGGCCTCGACTGGCTCAAGGCCGAATCGATCAAGCGGTTCAACAAGCCGTTCGACGATCTGGACGGCAAACAGATGGCGGCGATCGCCGACGACATCTGCGACCCCGGAAAGGTGAAGGCGGAATGGCGGAGCGCCGCCGGATTCTTCGGCCGCGTGCGCTGGCTGACGCTCGGCGCGTTCTACACGACGCCGGAGGGTATGAAGGACATCGGCTACGTGGGCAACACGCCGATGGCGACCTTCCCCGGCCCGCCCCCGGAAGTGCTCGCGAAACTGGGGCTCGCGTGATACGCACACAAGGCGGGGGGACTTCAGTCCCCCCGCCTCATTTACCCGCCTCTTTCGTCATTTCGCACCCTCTGTTACGCTTATCCATCCGTATCCAATCCTCGATTCACCCGCACAAGGAAACGTCACGTGAAGCAAGTCAAGTATGGTGTCATCGGCGGCGGAGCCATCGCCCAGCATCGTCATCTGCCCGAAGGTCACGCCAACCCCAAGTCGACCATCGCCGCCATCGCCGACCCCGTCGCCGATCGCGTCAAGGCCCTGTCCGAAAAGTATGGCGCGACGCCGTACACCGACTACAAGAAGATGCTCAAGGAAGCGGACATCGACGCGGTGGTGGTGTGCGGCCCCAACGCGCTGCACGCCCCGATGACGATCGACGCACTCAAGGCGGGCAAGCATTTGCTGTGCGAAAAGCCCATGTCGACGACGCGCTCGGATGCCAAAAAGATGATCGCCACCGCCAAAAAGACCCGCAAGTTCCTGATGATCGGGCTCAATCAGCGCCTGATGCCCCCGCACGTCCGGGCCAAAGAGATTCTCGACTCGGGGCGGGTGGGCAAGGTGCTCTCGTTCCGCACGGCGTTCAAACATCCGGGGCCCGAGGGATGGAGCGTCGACGGGTCCAAGAGCTGGTTCTTCCAGAAGGGGTCGGCGTTCATGGGCGTGACCGGCGATCTGGGCGTGCACAAGGCCGACCTGATGCGCTGGCTCCTCGGGCAGGAGTTCACCGAAGTCGGCGGCATCCTCGCCACGCTCGACAAACGCACCCCCGATGGCAAACTCATCGGCCTCGATGACAACGCGTACCTGACGCTCAAGACCGACAAGGGCGTCGTCGGGTCGATGATCCTCTCGTGGACCAACTACGGCGCGGAAGAGAACTACACCGTCGTCTACTGCACCAAGGGCGTCGTCTCCATCGGCACCGATCCGGCCTTCGGCGTCGTAGTCAACTACCGCAACGGCGACATGGAAAAGCACAAGGTCGGCGAGATGGCGACCAACGAAAAACAGGTCGCTTCAGGCGTCATCGATGCTTTGACCGATAGTATCCTCAAGAACAAAAAGCCCTCGATCGACGGCGAGGAAGGTTTCCGATCCCTGGATGTGATCCTCACCGCCATGGACGCCGCCAAACAGGGCAAGACGCTCAAGATCAAATACTGACCCCCGGATTTCACAAGGCGGGGGGACTTAAGTCCCCCCGCCTCATCTTCAAAGGACTCTCACAAGCATGGACGCTTTCGTGATTCAAGGTGGTCGCCGGCTCAAGGGCACGGTGCGTGTGTCGGGCGCGAAGAATGCGGCGTTGCCGTTGATGGCGGCGGCGCTGCTGGCGGAAGGGCCGTGCGTGCTGCATGGCGTGCCGCACCTGTCGGACATCGATAACATGGCCAACCTCCTGCGCGAGCTTGGCTGCACGGTCGAACATGCCGAAAACGGCACGATGAAGCTCGAGGTCGTCGACGAACTCAACTCGCACGCCCGTTACGAGGTCGTCCGCACGATGCGGGCGAGCGTCTGCGTGCTCGGCCCCCTGCTCGGCAAACGACATAACGCCCTGATCTCCATGCCCGGCGGCTGCGCCATCGGCGACCGTCCCATCGACATCCACCTCCGCGGCCTCCGCCAGCTCAACGTCGATATCGACCTTGAGGAAGGCGGCAACGTCCACGCCAAAACCCGCAAGCTGCGCGGATCGAAAATCTTCCTCGGCGGGCCGTTCGGGTCCACCGTGCTGGGCACGATCAATGTGATGTGCGCCGCTTCGCTGGCCGACGGCACGACGGTGATCGAGTCGGCGGCGTGCGAGCCGGAAGTCGTCGATGTGGCGGACTTCCTCAATGCGATGGGCGCGCACATCAGCGGGGCCGGCACGCCGCGCATGACCATTGAAGGCGTCAAAACCCTGCGCGGCACGGAGCACCGCGTCATCGCCGACCGCATCGAGGCGGGCACGCTCCTGATGACCGCGGCGATCACCAACGGCGATGTCAAAGTCGAAAACTGCCCGATCGACGCGCTGGGCGCGGCGGTCGATTGCCTTGCCAACATCGGCGTGGGCGTCGATGTCGTCGACAAGAACGCCGACCTGATGCGGGCGACCGTCGCCGTCTCGTCCGCACGCCGGCTCGAACCGGTCATGGTCACGACCCAACCCCACCCCGGGTTCCCGACCGACCTTCAGGCCCAGCTCATGGCCCTGCTCACACTCGCCGACGGCAACTCGATCATCACCGAAAAAATCTACCCCGAGCGCTTTCTGCACGTCGCCGAGCTGGCCCGCATGGGCGCGAACCTTTACCGGCAAGGCCCGACCGTCATGGTCAGCGGGGTCAAACGGCTCATCGGCGCCCCGGTGATGGCGAGCGATCTGCGCGCCTCGGCCGGGCTCGTCATGGCCGGTCTCGCCGCCAAGGGCACGACCAAAGTCAACCGCGTGTACCACCTGGACCGCGGGTACGAGCAGCTCGACAGGAAGCTGCAAGCCCTCGGCGCGGAAATCGAACGGGTGAAAGAGTAGAATCGACCCACCATGACCGCCCCACTCGATGCCGAACTGCTCCGGATTCTTGTCTGTCCCGTCACGCGCTCGCCGTTGCGCCCTGAAGGCGACGAATTGGTCGCATCGATCGGCGGCCTGCGCTACCCGGTTCGCGACGGTATCCCGGTCCTTCTGCCCGACGAAGCGACCCTCCCCGCCGGGTTCGCCAATCTGGCCGCGTTCAAGCGTCAGTTCGCCGCCGAGATCCCCGACTGACACGCCGGCGAAGATTCGCGGATTTTCCATGTACAGTCGCAACCCCCGCCCGTGCAATAAGTGACGAGAAGCATGACGCGCCATGACTGAATGCAACTGCATCTTTCGGTGTGACATGGGGTTATTCGCCGCGTTCGCAAGGAGATGAAACGTGTCGAAAAATGATGAAAGCGGTCAACGCGGGCGATTGCGCCTCGTGGCCGGCGCGTGGGCGATGATCGTATCGCTTGCGATGCCGAGTCTGACGCGGGCATCGATCGTGCTGCACTGGACCTTTGACGAAGCCGCCAGCGGCACGACCAACGCCCTCAATTCCGCCGGCAACGGCACGATCAATGGCGTCTTCAACAGCACTTCGACCCGCTCCACCAACACCCCCAACAGCGCCTCCACCGCCAGCTTCAATACCAGCGGCGGATCGACGAGCTATCTCGTCGCCACCGACCCGTCAGGCACGCAGCCCATCGACGATGTTGACAACCTGACGAAATTCACCATCGCCCTCTGGTTCAATCCTCAGTCCGCGATCGCCGCCAACAAGCGACTCATCGCCAAGAACGACCTGTCGCCGAACACCAGCGGCTTCGACTGGCTGTTCAGCAATTCCTCCGGCGGTTTGACGATCTCCGTCAACGGCACCTCCATCGCCAGTTCCGCCAACGCCGCCGTCGATCTGAATGTATGGCACTTCATGGTCGTCACCTACGACGGCTCCTTGACCACCAATAACGTCAAGTTCTACACCGGCGCCGTCGCCAGCGCCGTCGCACAGCTCGGCTCCACCCGGACGCTCAACAAGGGCGCGGTCGCCGACAATGACGATGAACTGCGCCTCGGCGGCACGCAGCGCTCGAGCACCGCGACGCCCGATGCGCTTTTTGACGATGTGCGCATTTACAACACCGTCCTGGACCTCACCGCCCTTGAAACGATCCGGCAGGAGGGCATCACGGCCCCCGTCAGTGCTCCCGAGCCGACCAGTCTGGCCCTTCTGGGAATCGGCGTCGCGGCGATCGCGCGGCGGCGGCGATGAACGATATTAAGAAGAGGCGAATTTCCCTAGTTTCCTTTTAATTTGAGGTAGAACATGAGTCGAATCCGTCGCATGATGTTGGTGATCGTCGCAATCGCGGCGATCTTGGTTGTCTCCCAAAATGCTCCCGCGGCGATGATCGCTTCCTGGAGCGTCACGACGACCAATCCGCCTTCGCCGGTCGTGGGCACGACCGCGACGCACGTATCCACCGCCGAGCTCGCCCGCAGTGCCGCATTGACCGCCAACAGCTCCGGCAGCACGTACAGTTCCAGCGGATGGGCCACCGCCCCCGGCGCGACGCCCGCCGTCGACGTCAACTATGTCGCCTTCCGATTCACAGTCGAAGCCGGATACACCGCGAGCATCACCCAGTTCGACTTCCGCGCCCGCTCCGCCACCAACGGACCGGGCACGATGGGCTTCTACGTCAGCGCCGACAACTACGCATCCCCCTTGTTCACCCTGGCGATGACCGCCACTGACACCAACTACTCCAAGTCGCTGTCGCTGACCGGCCTGACGGGCATCGTCGAGTTCCGATTCATCGAAATCGGCAACCTGCAACAGGACCAGACCACGCCCGGCACGGCCACCGGCGCCGGCACGTTCCGCGTCTCCAACGTCAGCGGATCCAGCGCCACCCCGATGGTCTTCACCGGTACGGTGAGCGCCATCCCCGTCCCCACGCCGCTGGCCCTGCCCGGCGGATTGGCGCTGATGGCCTTCGGCTCCGCGGCCGGACGTCGGCGACGCTGAGACACGCAGAACGATGGATCGAGAGAATCCAGGCGGCGGGGAGACTGAAGTCTCCCCGCCTTGTCATACGGGCTGATTTCTTCATCGAGATTTCCGCGCCGCCGATGTACAGTTGTCACGGCCCCGCGTGCAACAATGACCGGAGACTTCTCTTGGCAATCGACGGCACCATTCTCGTCCGCTCCCTGGCCCAGCTTCGGCCCAATATCCTCGCCTACATTGTCTCCATCATCGGCGACGCCCACCTTGCCGAGGATGTCCTTCAGGACGTGTTCGTCTCCGCCTATCAGAAGCGCGACACGATCGAGAACGCGGCCCATCTGGCCAACTGGCTCCGCGTCGCCGCCCGGCATTTGGCGCTCAACGCCCTCCGCGACCGCAAGTCCGATCCGCACTTTTCCTCCGACATTCTCGACCTGCTCGATCCGCACTGGGAGCCCTTCGACGCCGGCGCGGGCAGCGACACGGTGCACGCGCTTCACGAATGCATCGAAAAGCTTTCGCCCTACAGCCGCCAGCTCGTGTCGCTGCGTTACACGCAGGGGCTTTCGGGCAAGCGTCTCGCGTCGCACCTGGGCAAGGAGCTCAACACGGTCTACGTCGCCCTGACGCGCATTCACCGCGCCTTGGCTGAGTGCATCTCCCGCCGCCTGGCGCGCGAAGCGGAGGGCCGCCATGACTGACCGCGCCCGGGCACAGCATGTGATCCTCCGCTGCGATGACGAAGCGATGGTCGCGCTGGCGCTGGGCTACGTCGACAACATGCTCAGCATCGATCAGCTTGATGACCTTCGCCGGCGGCTGACATCGAGCGCCGAAGCACGCAATGTATTCGTCGCTCTGTGCGTGCAGTCGCATCAGATGGCGGACGTGAGCGCGCCGGTCGAGGTGCTGCCGGGCGAGACGGTCGAAATTCCGCCGGTGGTTCGGCCCATCGCCTCGCATCGTCACTGGGCCGGTTGGGCTGCGGCGATGGCGATCGCGGCGGCGATTGTGCTGATGTTCATGCTCGCTCCCGTCTCGCCGCACGCTGCGAGGCATCCTTCGACGGCTTTGACCGATCAGCCGGCAGGCCCCTTTGTCGCGACGCTGACGAACGCCGTCGACGCGGTGTACGAGAGCGCCGACGCGTCGATCCCGCTGGGCGAACAACTGGCCGAGCGGCCGATCCGACTGCGCTCCGGCAGCGTGCAGCTCATGTACGGTTCGACGGCCGTGGTCGATCTCGTCGGCCCGTGCGAATTTGAAATGACCGGGCCGAACCGCGGGCGACTGACGCGCGGGCGGCTCGAAGCGTACGTGCCCGACCGGGCGCATGGGTTCGCGGTCGATCTGCCCGGCGGGGCGCGCGTCATCGATCTGGGCACGCGCTTCACCATCGATGCCACCGCGGCCGAGCGCGCCTTCGTCGTCGTGCATGAAGGCAAGGTCGACGTGATCGGCCCCGAAGCGACGGTCAGCGGCGCGGAGCCGGTGCGGATGCGCCTCGTCGCCGGTCAGTCGGCCCAATGCGATCTGCGGACGGGCCTGCCGACGATCGCCGCACTGCCCGCCGTGCCCGCCGATCTGGACCACACGCATCCCTGGCTGATTCAGCACTCCGGCGCGGCCGATCCGCGCACCGAAGGATGGATCAGCACGTCGAATCTCGACGCGGGCCTCGTCGCGCCGGTGACCGACGATCCCGCCGGACCCGCATGGCTCGTGTATGACAACAACCGCCGCAACGACGCCAATCGCGGCTCCATGCCCTCGCGCCCGAGCTATCGCATGGACCTGCCCAAGGCGATGCATGGGTCGGTGATGGAGCAGGCGTGGGTGCTTGAAGCGGTGGTGAGCGTCGACGCCGACGGCGCTTCGCCGCCCAACGGTTCGCGCGTCATCAACTTCGTCGGCCCCGACACGCGCGACGACCCCGATGGCGGCCGCGAGTTCTGGCTCGATCTCGGCGCCACGCCCGACGACCGTCTCATCGTCGATTCCCGCAACGATCACGCCTCCTTCGTCTCCGATCACGCCGGCTATCACCGCCTGCGCCTCGTCTACGACCCCGCGTCGCGCACCGCCGCACTGTACATCGACGGCTCCCTGACGCCCGTCTACCGCGACGACCCCGGCTCCGTCAAACCCACGCGCGGCGACCTGGCCGGCTGCTTCGTCCGCTTCGGATCCACCAGCACCCCCGACACCGGCGCCGCACGATACCGCTTCGTCGGCTTCGCCCTCTTGGGCGCCAACCCCACCGGGAAACACAACTGATATGCAACGACGCTCCTTCCAATTCGGCTTTACGCTCGTCGAACTGCTCGTCGTCACGTCGATCATCATGGTGCTCATCGCCATCCTGCTTCCCGCCCTCAAGTCCGCGCGCTACGCCGCCAATCTCACTCTCTGCGCCGCACGGCAGCGTCAAGTCGTGCAGGCCGGCCTCGTCTATGCGACAGACAACAACACGGTCTTCCCCCCCACCGTCCCGACCTATAAGCACAACAACGGACCCGACACGCTCTCCAATCCCTACTACATCAATTACCACGGCGACGATAATCTCGGCCGCTACCCCGCCATCAGCAAGTACATCGGCTCGACCCTCAACGATGCCGAAGTGCTCATGTGCCCGATGATCCCCAGCCGTCCCGCCGATCTGAATCCGCGCTACTGGAACAGCCGCACGCACTTCCTCAAGTCGTCGTTCGGCATCTGGTGGAGCTGGTGGGGCTACAAGAACCAGGGATGGACCGGCCCGATGTCGCTTTCGAGCACGTCGAAGCTCCTTACGACCGACATGCTCTACTGGACCGGCCACCAGTTCCACGAACTGCGCTTCAATCACCCGATACCGATGACCGGCTACGAGAACTCCGAAGACTATGAAAGCTTCTGGATCGACGGCGGCGTGACCGCGCTCGTCGATGTCAAACCCACCATGACCCTCAACGCCGGCTATGTCGATGGTCACGTCGAACTGATGCGCTTCAGCGACACGGACCAGAAAACCATCGACGGCGAACCAGCGGGCACTTCGCAGTATGCGATCCCCAAAATTCGCTGACGCGCCGATCAAGATGAGAGAACCATGCACCGATTGATCCCCGCTGTTGTGATGTTGTTGTTCACCGCCGCCCTTCGGGCCGGTGCGCCCGCGCCGGCGCCGATTGCGCCGCCCGGGGATTTGAAGGCCGAGCCGATCGCGCCGACGGCGGTGAAGCTCATGTGGGCGAAGCCCGCGGCGGAGGTGCGCGGGGTTCAGATCGAGCGCCTGCTCGAAGGCGAAACCAAATGGCGCGCCGTCGCCGAACTGCCCGTCGAGGTGACGACCTACGAGAGCGTCGGCCTGCTGGGCGGCGTGCGGTGCGAACATCGCATCAGCTCGATCGACGATCACGGCAAAGCCGGCGAGCCGGCGGCGTTCCCGACGGTGACGACGACGCAGCCGGGCGACACGGACTTCGGCACGGTCTTCACCGACCCGGTGCCGGGCTTTGAGCGGGCGAGCGAAGGCGACATGATCGACCTGCGCGACGGATCGCTCCTGTTCGCGTACGGACAGTGGCCGACGTATTCGGATGACGCGCAAGGCGTGCGGCTGGGCATGCGGCGATCGACCGACGGCGGCAAGACATGGACCGAACCCGTCGCGCTCATGAGCGATCCGAAATATGACCTGTATCACCCGTCGCTGGCGCGGCTCGGCAATGGCGAACTGGGGCTGAGCTACACGAAGCGCCTGCCCGCCGAGCCACGGCAGCAGAAAGGCGAGAAGGCCTTTCGATGGTCGAGCGACGAAGGCAAGACGTGGTCCGACGAAGTGCTCATCTCCGACGGCGACTGGCAGTTCTATCAGACCAGCGCGGTCGATCGCCTGCTCGTCACAAGCAGCGGGCGTCTCGTTCATCCCGTCTCCCGCCGGCGGATTCAGAGCAAGCCGTATCTGATCGGCACGTTGATCTACACGAGCGACGATCACGGCCGCACATGGCAGCGCCGCACGCCGGACCCGATCGAAGAAAAGCGCCGCGGCATGTTTCACGAAGCCGACGTCGTCGAATATGCGCCAGGCAAACTGCTGATGCTCGGGCGGACGATGGCGGGGCGCTTCTACGAATCGCGGTCGGAGGATAACGGCGATTCATGGTCCGAAGGCGTGCCGTCGAACATTCCCTCGGCCGTCGCTCCGCCCAAGCTCTTGCGCGATCCGGCGGACGGGTCGATCCTGCTGGTGTGGAACCCGTATGTCGGCGGCGGCGATACGCATGCACTGGGGCCGCGGCTGATCCTGGGCATGTGGCGGAGCCGCGACGGCGGACGCACATGGAGCGGGTATCGTCAGCTTGTCTACAAACCCGACCTCATCACCACCGCCCGCAACGGCTACACCGGCTTCTGCTACGCCTCGGGCCTCTTCGTCGGCGACACGCTTCACCTGACGTTCACCGACTACTTCGCCACCGACCCGAAGGTCATCCGCATCCGCTACCTGCCCATGCACGTTGATCCCTGATCGACGCGCCCCGCCCGCGAGATTGTCATGCCCTTTCGTTGTTCGTTGATGTTGCTGCTCATTGGCGCGCTGGGCGTGTCGCCGCTTCTTGCTGCGCCGCCGGGGGATCATGCGAACATCGCGCCGCTGGTTCGCCCGTTTCTCGAAGATCACTGCACGGAGTGTCATGAATCGCCGCACCCCAAGGCGGGGCTCGATCTGACGGCCCTGAGCGGGAACCTCGCCGACCGCACCGCGCTGGACACATGGATCAAAATCTACGACAAGACATCGACCGGCCAGATGCCCCCGGCCAAACGCCCGCGCCCCGAGCCGCAAGCGCTCGCCGCATTCACCACTTCGCTCAACGCCGCCCTGTATGACGCCTCCCGCCGATCGCAGCAGACCGACGGCCGCGTCGTGCTCCGCCGCCTCAATCGCGTCGAATTCCAGAATACGCTGCGCGAATTGCTCGGCGTGTACGTGCCGATGCATGACGATCTGCCGCCGGACGGCGTCGCCGACGGATTCGACAATGTGGCGGCGGGCAACGACGTGTCCGGGTCGCACATGGTCAGCTACATGAACGTCATCGACGCTTCGCTCGCGCTGGCGATCGAACGCAAAAAGAATCAGACCGTGCATCAGCACGAGCTGGCCGGCCCGTACGCCCGCGATCGCTGGGGTGCGTCCGTCGGCAAGGATGTCACCATCGTCGGCGACGCGGCGATCATCTACTCCAATCGCCCCGACCATCGCACCTTTCGCACCTTCCGCGCTGAGACGCCCGGCCGCTACCGCCTCCGCATCGCCGCCGCCGCCGTCAACTCGGACGCCCCGCTCGTGCTGGCGATTCATCATCAGCTCGCCGCGCACACCGTCCCCTCGCATGTCGTCGACTTCCGCGACATCCCGCCCGGCGCCCCGCGGATCATCACCTTTGACATCGACCTCGATGAGCACGAGTCGCTGTCATTCTTCGCTTCGCACCTGCCGCTCTCCGACGCTTTCATCAAAGCCCAGGGCGATGCGCCGCTGGATCAGACCAAGGCCCCGGGCATCAAGGTCGACTGGTTCGATTTCGAGGGCCCGCTCGGCGAGACCTGGCCCACGCGCTCGCACCGTTTGCTCTTCGGCGACCTGCCCGTCGTGACGGGCAGGATTCGCGAGGCCATCCGCAAGCATCGTGACTGGCCCGCCATCGGCGATGATGAACCCGCCGAGGCGTACTCGCCCGATCCGGCCGCGGATGCGGATCGCCTGTTGCTCGCCTTCGCGCAGCGTGCGTTCCGCCGGCCGGTGCCGCGCGACGAGATCGCGCCGCTGCTGGACATCGTGCGCGACCGACTCGCGCAGGGTTACGAATTCAACGACGCCATGCGTCTGGGCTTCAAAGCCATCCTCTGCTCGCCGCAGTGCCTGTACCTGCTGGAAATGCCCGGCAAACTCGACGATTTCGCCCTGGCGTCGCGCCTTTCGTATTTCCTTTGGAGCGCGATGCCCGATGACGAACTGCTGCGGCTCGCCGCCGCCGGCAAGCTCCACGACCCGGACGTGCTCGATGCGCAGGTCGATCGCCTCCTCGCCGACCCGCGCGCCGAGACCTTCACGCAGAATTTCGTCGGTCAATGGCTCAACCTGCGCGACTTCGACGCCACGACGCCCGATGCGAAACTCTACCCCGAGTTCGACGATGAGCTGCACTGGTCCATGCCCCGCGAAACATTCGGCTTCTTCGATCATCTTCTGCATCACGACCTGAGCGTCGTCAACTTCGTCCGCTCCGATTTCCTTTTCATCAACGAACGCCTCGCCCGGCACTACCAGATTGACGGCGTCAGCGGCATGGAGCTGCGGGCCGTGCCCAATCCGCCCAGCTCCCACCGACAGGGTCTCATGACCCAGGCCGCGATTCTCAAAGTCACCGCCAACGGCACCGTGACGTCGCCCGTCCAGCGCGGCAAATTCCTGCTCGACAATCTGCTGGGCACGCCCCCCAATCCGCCCCCGCCCAGCGTCGGCGCCATCGACCCCGACACGCGCGGCTCCACAACCATTCGTCAGCAGCTCGACAAGCACCGCGCCGATCCGTCCTGCGCCGCGTGCCATCGCACGATCGATCCGCCCGGCTTCGCGCTCGAAGCGTACGACGTGATCGGCGGGTTTCGCACGTGGTACCGCGCGTCCGACAAGACCGACGCCGGCCGCGCCGAGGTTTACCCAGGCGGGCCCCGCGCATGGAAAGGCCCGCCCGTCGATGCCGCCGGCGTCACACCTGATGGCAAGCCCTTCGACGGTTATGACGAACTGTCCAACCTGCTGATGGCGGACCGGGAGCAGGTCGTCCGCGCGATCACCGAGCGGCTGATCACCTACGCCACCGGCGCCGGCGTCCAGTTCGCCGACCGCGAGGTGATCGACCGGATCGTCGCCGACGCGGACAAACACGATGATCGCCTGCGCACGCTGATTCATCAGATCGTCCGCAGCCGCATGTTCCTGGAAAAATGACGCGCCCCGCGCGATGGGAGTCCCTTATGAATCCGCTCAGACGCATCGCACTTTCCCGTCGGACATTTCTGCGCGGCTGCGGCGTGAGTCTGGCGTTGCCGCTGTTGGACGCCATGATCCCCGCCGCCGCGCGCGGGGCGGACCTTGCCGCGACGCCCAAGCGCCTCGTCTTCGTGGGTCGCAATCTGGGATTGCATCCGCCGTTTTTGTTTCCCAAGGAGACCGGCCGCGACTACACGCCGACGCCGTACCTGAAGCTGCTCGCCGATCACCGCAGGGACATGACGATCTTCTCGGGGCTGTCGCATCCGAACTACCCCGCCGGTCACAGCGGCGACATCGCCCTGCTCACCGGCGCGCCCTTTGACGCCATCCGCAATCCGCGCAATCTGCACAACACCATCTCCGCCGACCAGGTCGCCGCGGAAGTCGTCGGCGACAAGACGCGGTTCACGAACATGGCGCTGGGCGGATGGACGCTTTCATGGTCGCGCAACGGCACGCGACTCCCCGCCGACGGGCGCGTCGACCGGGTGTTCCGCGATCTGTTCATCGATGGAAAGCCCGACGAGGTGCAGCGGGCGGTGCGCGATCTGCGCGACGGGCGCAGCATCATGGACACGCTCGGCGACGAAACCCGCTCGCTCCAGCGCCGCGTCGGCCCGGCGGACCGCGACAAGCTCGACCGCTACTTCACCGCCGTGCGCGAAGCGGAACTGCGGTTGGCGCAGAACGAAGTCTGGGCGTCGAAGCCCAAGCCGAAGGTCGACATGAAGCCGCCCAAGTACCTCTCCGATGAAAAGTACCTCATCGAGAAGTCGAAGATGTGGTACGACGTGATGCACCTGGCGCTGGCGATCGACTCGACGCGCATCATCACACTCTGGCTCGGCCAGAACGGGTCCGTCCAACTGCCCGGCGAAAAGGCGCCGACATCACTGACGCATCATGAACTCTCGCACCACGGCCAGGACCCCGCCAAGATCGAGGAACTGTCGCGCATCGAAGCTCAGGAAGTCATGGCCTTCGACGACTTCCTCACCAAGCTCAAGGGCTCGGGCGAATCCGCCGGTTCGCTGCTGGACCATACGCAGGTCTTCTTCGGCTCCAACCTCTCCAACGCCAATTCGCACTCCAACCAGAACCTGCCGATCCTGCTGGCCGGCGGCGGATACAAGCATGGGCAGCACGTGGCTTTCGACAAGGACAACAACACGCCCTTGTGCAACCTTTATTTGTCCATGCTCCAGAAATTCGGCGTCGAAACCGACGCCTTCGGCACCAGCAGCGGCAATCTGAATCAGATCGCCTGATCCTGATTTTGATGGGCTAATTTGTCCGCCCGCGCGACAACACATCAGTAGCCCACCCCGCGAGACGTTTCATGCACGGTTCGATTCAACGATCCCTGTCCGTCACGCTTTTGTTGACGACGTTCATCGCGCATGCGGCCCGCGCGGCTGAGGACGACATGGCGGCGATGGTGCGGACGGACAAGCCCATGTCGCTGCGCGGCGAGGCGTCCGACTGGGACGCCATCAAGGCCGAGCACGTCATCATGGGCCTCTTCGGCGAGGCGGCGACGTTCAAGCTCGCCTATGACGAAGCGAATCTGTACGCCCGGATCGTGGTGCATGACAAAAGTCCGATGAAGAACTCGGCGGGGGTGATCGAAGAGCTCATCAAGGGCGGCGACGCGGTGGGGGTGTGCCTCGGCGGTGTGACGGACGTGCGGGCGCTACAGCGCATCATGATCGCGCGCGTCGAGGGCAAGCCGACGATTCTTGCGATGCGTCCGAATTGGCGGGAGCACAAGCCGTATACGTACACGTCGGTCGGGTCGTACGCGATGGACTACGTCGGGCCGGTCGACGGGGCGGAAGCGGGGTTCGATGAAGTCGACGGCGGATATGCGGTGCGTGTGAAGCTGCCGTGGGCATCTCTGGCGATCAAGCCGCGCGAGGGATTGACGCTGCCGTTCGATCTGCAGGTGATTTTCTCCGATCCGGCGGGGTCGATGAATGTCGCCACGGCCTGGTGGCGCTGCGATGCGGGTCAGGCGATGAGCACCATGGACCTCGTCACCGAAGCCCGTCTTTACAGCCGCTCGTGGGGCAAGGCGAAGCTGTTCGCCGTCGACCCCGGTCCGCGCCCGACGCCCAACCTGCTCGACCGCGACGATCAGGCGGCGGCGTTCATCGGGCCCGGCGTGCCGATCGAACTCAATGTCGCGCAGGACAGTCACGTGAGCGTGATCGTGCGGCGGGCGGACGGATGGGTGGTGCGCGAACTGCTGCGTGCCCGTCGCCTTCCCGCCGGTCAATACACGCTCTATTGGGACGGGCGCGATCGCAACGGGCAGCCGATGCCCGCGGGCAAATACGAATACCTGATCGGACAATGGGACGACATAAAGGCGACGTTCGCGGCGAGCGTCGGCAACAGCGGGCGGCCCTCATTCCGCACGCCCGACGGCATGGGCAGCATCGGCGGGACGCACGGCGGAACCGCCGCCGTCGCGGCCGGCGAACATGGCGTCTACATGCTTCACTCCGGCGAGGAAGGTCAGCGGACGCTGCGCTGCATCGACCCGGCCACCGGCAAGGCCCGCTGGTTCGCGAGCATCGGAATCTTCGCACGGGGCTACGCCGTCGTCGAAGCGGATCAAAGCGTGTACGTGCTGCACTCATCGCGCAAGACGCGGCAACTGGAGAAGCTCGACGCCGCCACAGGGCAGCGACAGAAGATCGCGGGACAGAACGTCGTGGACCTCGGGCCGATCGAGCCCAGCGGTCTGGCGGTGATCGGCGACCGCGCGTACTACAGCGAACCCGACAAGAATCGCCTCGGCGTCATCGATCTGACCACCGGCCAGCCGCTGGCGGACATCGCCCTGACGCATCCTTCAGGCATGTGCTCTACCTCCGACGGCGCCCTGCTCGTGTGCAGCACGGCCGCCCTGCTGCGTGTCGAACCGGCGACGGGCAAGATCACGACCATCGCGGACAAACTCGACGCCCCGCGCGCGGTATCGGTCGACTCGGACGGCGTCATCTATGTCGCCCTGCAAGGCACGACGCAACAGATCATCAAACTCAGCGCGGCGGGCAAACCGATGGGCGCGATCGGCCGAGCGGGCGGGCGCGTACGCACCGCCGTACCTTACGATCCGATGGCCTTCGCCGAGTTGATCGGCGTGGCGACCGGGCCGGATGGGAACCTGTGGGCGGTCGAAGCCGGCGCGCCGCGGCGGTTCATCAAGCTCACGCGCGACGGCCGATGGCTCGAAGACTTTTACGGGCCGACCGGATACACGACCGTCGGCGTCGACCTTGATGATGCGTCCACGCTCTACTATCAGCCGGGCCCGCGCTCGTCGCAGTTCGTCAAGGCGCGCGTCGATTACGACGCCGCGGCGAAGGACCCGGGCAATCCGGTGGGCACATGGAAGATCGAGGCGATTTACGACATGAGCGACATCGGCCCGTCGCAGCGCGAAGGGTACGAACTGGAGGACCCCGTGGGGTCCACGGGCTACGGCCGCGCACTGGTGTTCACCAGCACGAGCGGCCATCGCTACTTTTTCATCGGGGCGCGGCAGCAATTCGGTCTGTGGATCGCCGACGGCGATCAATGGCGGCCCAGCGCCGCGATGCGGTCGGCAAGGCGCACCAAAGACCGCGCGGATGTGACGCTTCTGTGGACCGACGCCAACGGCGACGGCGTGACGCAGGACGATGAAGTCAGCGCGGTCGAGCGGCCGAATGCGCACTGGGTCTGGATCGACCGCGACCTGACGCTGCGCGGCGGGACGGCCGATCTATCGCCGACGACCATCAATGCGCACGGCGCACCGGTGTACGACGTGACGAAGACCAAGGAAATTTTCGGCGAGAATATGCTGCCGCGACAGGCGTACAGCGAACAGGGCAATTACAGCGTGACGTTCAGCCCGCCGGGCGCGGACGGCGCGCGGTACATGGCGACGAACGTCGGCGCGGAGGCGGGGCGGAACTTCTGGGACCGGTGCAGCGAGCTGCGCGTCTGCCGCGTCGTCGACGGCAAGGTCAAGTGGATCATCGGCCATCACGACGGCCGATATCGCCACAACGGCGACAGCACGATGATCATGAACATGACCGGCGAACTGGACGGCGTGGTGATGGCGACCGAAGTCAATTCCAACTTCACCGCGTACACCACCGACGGCCTGACGCTCGGTTGGATCAGCCGGGACGCCGACGATGCACAGGTCAACGACGGGCCGACCGCGTGGTACGTCGAGAATGTCCAGCCGGGCCTGTTCATCAAGGACGCGAAGACGGGGCGTCACCTGCTCGTCGGCGTGAGCACGGAGGATGTGCGCGTGCTCAACATCGACGGCGTGTTCGGCGATCAGATTCATCGCACGACCGGCTCGATCACGCTCGCTTCGCCGCAGCCGCGTGCCGCCGGCGCGCCGGATGTCGCGACGATTGCGTACCAGACGATGCTGCGCACGCACAGCGGGCGGTACGCCGGCGTCGACGGCATCGACACCGACTGGCGACAGGAAGCGCCGGCGATTTCGCTCATGCACGCCGGCGCCCTCGCGGCGGAGATTCGGCTGCGGCGCGATGCGGGCATGCTGTACGTCTTCGCGGATGTGCTGGCGGGCAAGGAGGACGCGATGGCGACCTGGCCCACGATGGAGCTGTTCATCGGCCCCGATGCACCGGCGTCGCGCACGGCGGCGGGTCCGGGGGATACGCAATTCGTGTTCACGCCCGGCGCGGTCAAGGACGAGCGACTGGGGATTCACGTGGCGGGGAAGGTGAACGTGTATCGCCCCGCGTCGGAACCGCTCGCGCCGTCGCCGGGATTGCGAGCGCTGGGTGTCACGGGGAATTTCATCGGCGACGAACTGAAGAAGCCGCTCGATTGCACGAAGCTGACCGCGCTGCCGGGGGGCACGGTCGAGTTCCGCCGGCGGCTCGATGGCGAAGGTTGGATGATCGAAGCGGCGATTCCGCTGGCCGCCCTGCCGGAATTGACGAGGCCGCGCAAGGTGAGCTTCGACCGCAAGGAGCACAAAGGGGCGAGCGAAACGCGCCTCGATCTCGCCGGGCCGATGCGGCTCAATGCGATCATCGGGCGCGGGAGCGAGCGGATCGGATGGACGGATGATGCGGCCGAAATGAACCCCGCGCGATGGGGCCGCGCTGAGGCGCCCGTCGATATGGATGATGCGAAGAACAAATGACATGGAGTGCTGACATGCGACCGAGATTTCTGCTTAGCCCCCTCTCCCTTCGGGAGAGGGTTGGGGTGAGGGTGGCCGCAAAGTATGGCGCGCTTCGTATTGGTCACAGTCAGTGTTTGGACGCACCCTCACCCGGCCCTTCGGGCCGACCTCTCCCGGAGGGAGAGGTTGTTTGGAGATCCGCCATGCAATTTCGGATGATGCTCGTGACGCTGATCGCCCTGCTGCTTGTCGCGCCGGTGTCGGCGACGGAGACGGAGAACCAGGGCATGCGCGTGCTGGCGCCCCGGAGCAAGGTCGTCATCGACGGGAAGACCGATGACTGGGACCTGTCGGCGGGGATGCTGGCCTGCCCGGATGTGGAGAATCAGCGGGAGGAGACGGCGATCTGGCTGCACACGATGTGGGACAAGGATTATCTGTATGTGCTGGCGCGGTTCACAGACCTGACGCCGCTCAACAATCCGGGGCAGACCGTCGCCGACTACGGGTTCAACGGCGACTCGCTCCAGTTCCGCATTATCACCAACGCCGGCGGCAAGGAGCCCTTCGGCAATCATTTCACCTGCTGGCACGGCGTGGACAACACCGACGTCATCAAGATCGAAAAAGGCGTCACCTTCAAAGGCGGCGTCCTGAAGGATGCCAAACTCGAAGGCGCGCTTCAAGCATTTACCGTCAACGCGGACGGGCGCGGCTACGTGCAGGAGATCGCGCTTCCCTGGAAGTTCGTCACCGCCGACGGCCAACCGCTCAAGCCCGGCGATTCGTTTCGCATGACGTTCGAGCCCAACTTCACGATCGGCCGCAAGGGCCGCGTGTCGGTGAAGGAACTGTTCGAGCCGGGCGAGCGCGTCGATCGGATCTTCACGTTCATGGCCAGCCGATGCTGGGGGACGGCGACGCTGTTGAGTCAGACGAGCGTCGACCCGCAGCCGCTGCGGCTTTCAGACGGGCGGACGTTCAAGGTGCATATGGACAAAGGCGAGCCGCGCGTGGACTGGACCGGCCTCGACCAGTCGCGCGAGCCCGAGGGCTTCAAGCCGATCACCTTCACCATGCCCGAAGACGGCCACCTCTCGCTGCATCTTCTCAACAGCGACGGACAGGTCGTCTGCCAGCTTCTCAATGACGCGTTCTACACGGCCGGCGAGCACACGGTGATGTGGGACGGTCTGGGTTCATGGTCCGCGCGCCAGCCGGGCGATACGCTCGAACCCGGCGCTTATTCATGGAAGGCGATCTGGCACAAAGGCATCGGTCTGCGGCTGACGGGATGGGCATGCAACGGGGGCATCGCGCCATGGGACGGTGCGACGGGTAAGGAGAACTGGGGCGGGGACCACGGCTCGCCGATCGCGGCGGCGGCGGACGGGTCGCGTGTCTATCTGGGCTGGAGCGGCGCGGAAGCGGGCAAGGCGCTTTTGTGCGTGGACAAGAAGGGCAACGTGCAGTGGTCCAACAACCGCGCGGGAATCAGCGGCGTCAAGGCGATGGCGTCCGACGGCAAAGTGGTGTACGTGCTGGGCGGCAAGTCCGGCGAAGCTTCCGGCGGCGGCGCGATCTACAAACTGAGCACGCGCGACGGCAGCTACCGGACATGGGACGACCCCGTCCGCAAGGACATCGCCGACATCATCGTCAAGGAACTCTGGGGCGAGGGACAGACCGGCCCGACGAAGGCCGATGACATCGCCCTGTGCGGCGACGCGATCGTGCTGAGCTTCAACGAAGCCGGCAAACTCGCACTGCTGGACACGAAAACCGGCAAGCTCATCAAGACGATCGACGCCCCCGCGCCGACGGCGATGGCGACGCTCGATGCGACCCATGTCGCCGTCATCAGTAATGCAAACAGCGTGCTGGCCATCGACGTGACGAACGGTCAGAGCAAGGCGCTTCTCGCGAATGTGCCGAACATGAAGGCGCTGGCGGTGCATGGCGAGAACGTGTTCGTCGCGCTCGGCGAGCCGGACAATCGGGTACATGTGTATTCGATGGAAGGCAAGGAGATTCGCACAATCGGCCGCGAAGGGGGACGGGCGAAGCTCGGCAAGTGGAATCCCGACGGGATGGCGTTCGTCAGTTCGATCGCGGTCGACGCGGACGGGAAGCTTTGGGTTTCGGAGCGTGACGGGGCGCCGAAGCGCATGAGCGTCTGGGACACGGCGAGCGGCGCGTTCGTGGATGAATTTTTCGGGCCGAGCAGCTACGGCGCCGTCGGCGGGGCGATCTGCCCGACGGACCCGATGGTCATGGTGGGTCAGGGTTGCGAATGGCGGCTCGACCCGGCGACCGGCCGCGCCGCTTGCGTCAGCGTCATCACGCGCGACGGCATGAACAATTCGCGCTTCGGCCGCGGAAGCAACGGGCGGCTTTACCTGGCCGTCTGCGAGGGCTGGATTCACGGCCCCAGCGACGTGACGATCTTCGAGCGCGTCGGCGAGGGCGACTACAAGCGGCGCGCCGCCTTCCACTACAGCGGCAAGGACAAAGAAGCCAAGACGCGCTTCTGGGCCGACCGCAACGGCGACGAGAAAGAGCAGGACGACGAATCCGTCACCATCGACGGCACGCTCTACTTCAGCCGATGGTACATGAACTTTTCGCCGGATATGACGATCACGTGTCGCGACGGTCGCATGCTGAGCGTCACCGGTTACACCGACTGCGGCGCGCCGCTGTGGAACGTGCAGTCGCCGAAGATGATCACGCCCAACGGCGTCGTCTCGGCGGACGGGACGATGGAACTGCTCAACGCGGCGTACAACGCGGACTTCTCGGAGTCCAAATGCGTCGACACGGCGAGCGGGAAGGTGCTCTGGTCGTATCCGAACAATTACGTCGGCGTGCATGGTTCGCACAATGCGATTCCGCCGGAGATCGGACTGATCCGCGGGGCGTACGAGCCGTGCGGCGTGGCGAAATTGCCCGAGCCGATCGGCAACATCTGGGTGATTCCCACGAACATGGGCGAGTGGCACATCCTCACCGGCGACGGGTTCTACCTCACGCGGCTGTTTCAGCCCGATCAACTCAAGGTGCGCTGGCCCGAGCAGGCCGTGCCCGGGGCGATCATGGACAACACGCCCCCCGGCATGGGCGGCGAAGACTTCGGCGGCTCGGTGACGCTCGCGGATGACGGCAACTTGTACGTGCAGGCGGGCAAAACCGGATTCTGGAACGTGCGCATCGTCGGCCTCGACACCGTCATAGCGCTCGGCAATGGTTCCGTTTCGCTCAGCGCTGACGACGTGACGAAGTCGCGCGGCTACCGTGAGCGCGCGCTGCAGGCGGCGATCGGCACGCCGACGATGACGATCCGTCACGCCACGCCGAAATTCACCGGCGCACTCGGCCGCGACTTCGCCGGCGACCGGGGCGTCAACTTCATGAAACAGGACGAGGCGAAGGTGCGCTTCGTCGGGGCATGGGACGAGGCGAAGCTCTACCTCGGCTACGAAGTCGCCGACCCGACGCCGTGGGTCAACGGGGCCGAGGACGCCACGTCGATGTACCTCAACGGCGACACGGTCGACTTCCAGCTCGCCGCCGACCCCGCCGCCAAACCCGATCGCAAGGACGCCGCCGCCGGCGATCTGCGTCTTTCCATCGGCGACTTCAAGGGCACGCCCACCGCCGTGCTCTATCGTCCCGTCTGGACCGACAAGCACCCGCACACCTTCAGCTCCGGCGTCATCAAGGATTACACCCTCGACTCCGTCACACGCCTCGACGGCGTCGACATCAAGGTGACGAAGTCGAGCCGCGGATATACGATTGAGGCGGCGATTCCGCTCGCTTCGCTGGGCCTGACCCTCAAGCCGGGCATGACGCTGCGCGGCGACATCGGGGTCACGCACGGCGACGCGGCCGGCAAGCGGACGCGCCTGCGGACATACTGGGCGAACCAGCACACCGGAATCGTCGACGATGCGGTCTTTGAGCTGATGCTCGAACCGCGCTATTGGGGCGACATGAAATTCGAACCATGAATCACATCTCGCGGCAATGGATGATCGTCACGGCGATCATGATCACGACGGTCGGCGCGCTGATTGCCCGATCGGAGACGCCCGAGCCGGCGAAGCGCCCGCTATGGACGACGTCGCGCGTCGCCGGTTCGCCGGAGCCGCCGGAGCGGTATCGCGTCGAGCGCGTGCATGAGGATGTGAAGCTCGATCGCCCGGTCGATGCGTCGATCTGGCCGCTCGCAAAGCGTTGGGTCGTGGCGAGCGAATCGGGTGTGCTGCAATCGTTCGCCGACGAAACCGGCGGCTCGCCCGCCCCGCTGCTCGACATCCGCCGGCCCGATCATGACAAGCTCGCATGGAACGAGCAGCGGCGCCTTTGGAGCTTCACGTTCCACCCCGACTTCGCGCACAACGGTTACTTGTACGTCTGTTTCCACGACCCCGTGCCCGCGCCCAAGCGCACGCGCCTCGTGCGCTACACCTATGTCCATCGCGACGGCGAATCCGCCCCGACCATCGACCCCGCCACCGCCTATCCCATCGCCGACTGGAACCCCGGCGATGATCATTTCGGCGGATGCCTCAAGTTCGGCACGGACGGCATGCTCTACATCTCCGTCGGCGACGGCAGCGGCTACGGCGACGAGCACGGCAGCGGACAGGACGTCACCGACTTCAACGCCTCGATCCTCCGCATCGACGTCGATCACGCCGACGCCGACAAGCACTACGCCGTCCCGCGCGACAATCCGATGCTCGCGGTGCCCGGCGCGAAGCCCGAGCTTTTCGCCTACGGGCTCCGCAATATCTGGCGCATGAGCGTCGACAGCGCAACCGGCGATCTGTGGGGCGGCGACGTCGGACAGGACCTCTGGGAATCCGTCTTTCATATCGAACCCGGTCACAATTACGGCTGGTCCCTCAAGGAAGGCTCGCACGACTTCCGCCCCGATCGCCCCGCCGGTCCGACGCCGATCTCGCCCCCCGTCTTCGAACTCGATCACTCCGAAGCGCGCAGCATCATCGGCGGCGAAGTCTACCACGGCCGCGCCTTCCCCGAACTCGACGGCACGTACATCTACGGCGACTTCGACACGGGCAAAATCTGGGCCCTGACCTATGACCGCGACAAGCATGTCATGCTCAAGAATGAAGAACTGATCGACACGCCCCTGCGCATCGTCAGTTTCGCGCATGACCATGATGGCGAACTGCTCATCATCGACTACGCCGGCGGACTCTACCGCATCGAGCGCGCCCGCCCGCAGGACGCCCCGGCGCATCCGTTCCCGCGCCGACTCAGCGAGACGGGGCTGTTCGCCTCGACCGCCGACCTCACCCCCGCGCCCGGCACGGTCCCGTATGAAGTCAACGCCCCGCTCTGGTCCGACGGCGCGATCAAGCAGCGGTTCATCGCCGTGCCGGGCGATGCGAAGATCGAGTTTTCCCCGGTAAAACCGTGGAAATTTCCGGAAGGGACCGTCCTCGTCAAGACGTTCATGCTCGAGCTTCGCCCCGGCGATCCGACCAGCCGGCGACGACTTGAAACGCGCCTGCTGCATCTCGAACAGAACCATTGGCGGGGCTACACGTACCTCTGGAACGATGCGCAGACCGATGCCGAACTGATCGGCCCCGCGGCGCTGGAGCGCACCTATGAAGTTGCCGACGCCGGCGCGCCCGGCGGCGTGCGCAAACAAACATGGCATTTCCCCAGCCGCGCCGAATGCACCCTCTGTCACACCATGCCCGCCGGGTTCACCCTCGGCGTCAACACCGCGCAGCTCAACCGCCCGCACGACTACGACGGCACGCGCCTCAATCAGCTCGCGGCCTTCGAGCAGATGGGCCTCTTCACGCGCCCCATCAGCGAGACGCTCACGAAGCTCGACGCCGCCGGTCATCTCACTTCGATCGACCTGCCGCATCTGACCGATCCGTCCGACGCATCGCAGCCCCTCGCAGACCGCGCCCGCTCGTACATGCAGGCCAACTGTGCGCATTGCCACATGCGCATGGGCGGCGGGAACTCGCAGTTTGAATTGCTCAGCTCGATCCCGCTTGCCGACATGCACATCGTCAGCGCCCCGCCCGTGCACAGCGACATGGGTCTGACCGGCGGCGTGATCCTCGCGCCCGGTGATGCCGATCATTCGATGATCCCTTATCGCATGTCGCTGCTCGGCAAAGGCCGCATGCCCCCGGCGGGGACGAACGTCGTCGATGCGGCCGGCGTCGCGCTTCTGCGTCAGTGGATCGGCGAAATGAAATGACGCCGCGCCCCGGCCAATTTCCTCCGCGAGCCGACAATACATTCATAGACCCGGAGCATCGCGTGAAACCCTTGAGTTCCGACGATTTTCTCGCTCATTACGTGCGGAATCAGAGCCGCATCTATCGCTTCATCGTCACGCTCGTGCCCGGCCGCACCGACGCCGAGGAGCTTTTCGCGCAGACTTCGCTGACGCTCTGGAAAATCCGCGACCGCTTCGATCCTTCGCAGGACTTTACCCGCTGGGCCTGCGGCATCGCGCATAACCATGCCCGCAACTACATGCGCCAGCGCTACGCCGCCATGATGCTCCTCGATGAAGACGTGCTCGACGCGCTGGCCGATCTGCGTCATCGCTCCGGCGAAGTGCTCGACGATCGCCGGGCCGCGCTCGCCGATTGCATGGCCAAGCTCCCGGCCGATCGGCGTCAGCTCATTGAAAGCTACTACCAAGATGAGGACGCCATCGCCGACATCGCCGCCGCGCGAGGGCAGACGACCAACGCCGTCTACAAGGAACTGAAGCGCCTCCGCGTGACGCTCTTCAATTGCATCAGCCGCACCATCGCCGCACAAAACCCCGCATGAGCGACACCCCGATCATCCCGGCGGGCATCCCCGAAGCGTGGATCGCGCTCGTCGATGCCCACTGCGCCGGCACGCTCGAGTCCGATCAGCGCGTCGAACTCAACGACCTGCTCCGCCGCGAGCCCGCCGCCCGGATGTTCTACCTCGCCTATCTCGATCTGCATGCACAGATGCGCTGGGATGCGCGCGGGGCGAACGAAACGCTCCCGCCGATGACGTTCACCAATGAGCCCAAGCGCCGCATCGCATGGCCGTCCCGCTTCGCCGCCGCCGCGCTCATCCTGCTTTCGCTTATCCTCGGCGTGAACTTCTACTTCACGCAATCGCCCGCCGCTCCCGCCGTACTCATCGCCGCTTCCAACGCCCGCTTCGTCGGCCCCGCCGCCGATCTGCCCGTCGGGGCCGCCCTCGCCGCCGGTCCGCTCGAACTTTCGCAGGGTCTGGCGCAGATTCGTTTCGCCGACGGCGCCGAGATGCTCCTGGAAGGCCCCAGCCGCATCGAACTCGTCCGCGCCGATCGCGCCGCCCTGCACTTCGGCCGGGCCGTCACGCGCGTCCCCCCCGCCGCCGTCGGGTTCACCGTCGACACCCCGCGCCTGACCGTCGTCGATCTCGGCACCGAATTCGGCCTCGACGTCGGCGCCAATGGCGCCTCGCAAGTGCAGGTCTTCGAAGGTCAGGTCATCGCCCACACGCGCACCGCCGCCGCCGTCGAGCATCGCCTCTCCGCCGGTCAGGCCCTCGAAGCCGACGACACCGCGCCGCAGGCGCTGCGCCCCGTCGCCTTCGATGCCGATCGCTTCGTGCGCCGGTTCCCCATGCCCGCCCGCAGTTCCCCGCCGAGCGGACCGCTCTACAACCGAAGCCGTTTCGACGCCGTGCATGTCGTCCCCGCCGTTTCGCCGCCTGCGATCGACGGCGACCTTTCCGACTGGGACGCCTCGGGTCTGTTCCGCTCCGCCTGCGTCGAGCCCTACGCCAGCGACTATTTCGTCGAAGGCATGATGATGTACGACGCGGATCATCTGTACATCGCCGCGCGCGTCGGCGATCCGGCGCCGATGCGCAATCAGCGTGATCCTTCCGCCGATCCGGGTTGGCTCTGGGCTGGCGGCAGCGTCATCGTGCGGCTCGCGACCGATCCAGCGCTGGGCTATCCGCTCGACGCCATCGCTTCCGCCGCACGCACGCGCACGACGCCGCCCGATGCCGGTCATCGTCCGCAGGACACCACCGATCGCATCGCCAGCATCGTCCTCTGGTATCACCAGCCGACGCATCAGCCGCGCCTTCAGGTCGTCTTCGGCATCGATCATCACCAGTGGGCCGGCGACCTGACCGGCTGGCAGGGCGCGTTCCGCCGCTCGCCCGACGGCCGCAGCTACACGCTCGAGTACGCCATTCCCTGGTCCGTCCTCCGCGCCGCTGAGGATCATCCCCGCGCCGGCGACGCCGTCGCCTGTTCGTGGAACGTCCACTGGTCCGACGAACTGGGCCGCATCAGCCGCGGGCATCTCGTCGAAATCACCAGCCCGTCCGCTCAGCCGTACCTCTTCCTCAACGGCTCCACCTGGGGCCGCGCCATCTTCCACGACGCCGGCCATCTCCCCCCCGGCACCGTCCAACCCCAACTGCGATGAGCCCACCTCTCATGATCCGTCCATCGATGAACCACCAAGACACCAAGGTCACCAAGAAGACACATCCCTGTTTCAAAACCCGATCATCACCTTGGTGCCCTTCGTGCCTTGGTGGTTCAACGGTTCTGGCCATCCTGCTGCTCGCGCTCGTCTTCACCACGTTCGCACAAGCCGCGCAGCCGAGCTTCGCCGACTTCGATCGTCGCGCCCGGGCCGGTGAACATTTGAACGTCGTCTTCTTCGGTGCATCGCTCACATGGGGCGCCAATGCGACGGACCCGATGCGCACCTCGTACCGCGCCCAGACCGCCGACCGGCTCGAAAAGCGTTACCCCCAAGCGCATTTCAAGTTCTTCGACGCCGCGATCGGCGGCACCAGTTCGCAGCTCGGTCTCTTCCGACTCGACCGCGATGTGCTCGCCCGTCACCCCGATCTCGTCTTCCTCGACTTCACCGCCAACGACGGCGTCTACGAAGCCCGCCCCGACACGATGGCCAGTTACGAAGCCATCGTCCGCCGCATCATCACCGAAGCCCATGCTCCCGTCGTGCAGGTCATCTTCCCCTTCAAGTGGGACGTCGCCGCCGGCAAGCTCGACGGCATGGCCCGGCGCGAAGCGCACATCGCCATCAGCATCGCGTATCACACCGCGCTCGGCGACGCCATCGCCCTCGCGCAACAGCGCGTGCGCGACAAGCTCACCACGCTCGAAGAACTCTGGCCCTACGACGGCGTGCATCCCGGCGACGACGGGTACACGCTTTTCACCGACGCCGCATGGTCCGCCCTGCTGTCCGCCATCGACGATCAGCGCGTCTGCGCCCCGCCCGAAAAGATGCTCAACGCCGACACGTACATGACCTCCGCGCGCATCCCGCTCAAGGATCCGCCCGGGCCGCCCGCCGGCTGGACCGTTGGCAAGCCGCATGTCGTCTCCGCGTATTTCGACATGCTCATGTCCCGCTGGCTCGACTCGCTGGTCATCGCCACGGGCCCCGCCGCCGCGAACTACACCCTCCGCTTCCGCGGGTCCGACGTACTGATTTTCGGCGAAGCCACCGTCAAATCCGGCTCGTTCACCGCCACGATCGACGGCCAACCCGTCCAGCGCCCCGACGGCCCCAAAGGCGCGATGATCGACACCTTCGACGCCGGCAAACTCGCCAAGCGCTTGAACGGCAACACGCACTTCTACCAGGTCCTCGCCGAGAACCTCGACCCCGATGCGACGCACACGCTCGTCATCGAGCCCCACCTCGACACGCCCGACGCCGAACTGCGCTTCGAAAGCATCTGCATAGCCGGCCCCCACGCCGCCCTCGTCCCCGCATCGCCGAATTGACAAAAAGCGCTCGCCGTTGGCTCGCGGCTAAACGAAACCCCCCCGTTTAGCCGCGAGCCAACGGCGAGCGCTTCCCCTTGTTCCCCGCGCGCATTAGAATCCGCGACATGGTCCGGGCGTTTCATGTTATTTTCTGCGCGTATGGGTTCTGGCTCCCCAATGATCCGCGGGGATCGTGGTCGGATTTCGTCGGGGCGTGGGAACTGTTGCGGTTCGGTCCGGCGACGAAAACGACGACGCGGCGCTCGGTCGCCGGCCGAGCGCATGACCCGATATCGCGGCGGGAGGCGAAGTCGGCGCTCAAATATCCGCCGGTTGTTTTTGACGGACATCAGGCCCGTGCGATCGCGCGCGGGTTCGCGGACAAGACGGACAAGGCCGGTTACCGCATTCTCGCCGGTGCGATTTTGCCGGAGCATGTGCATCTGGTGATCGCGCGTCACGACCAGAACATCGAACTGATCGTCAATCACCTCAAAGGCGCCGCGACGCGCCGGTTGATCGAAGAGAATCGTCATCCGCTCGCGACGTTCGCTCGCCGTGATGGCCGCGTGCCCTCACCGTGGGCGGTGGGTCAGTGGAAGGTGTTTCTCGATCAGGCCGACGCCATCAATCGCGCGATCGAGTACGTTCGCATGAACCCGATCAAGGAAGGCAAGCGCGCCCAGCATTGGGATTTTGTAACGACGAACGCATGACCGTCCCCCGTTTAGCCGCGAGCCAACGGCGAGCGCTTCACTACCCTGTTCACGCTCGAGGTTGACATCCGCGGGCGCGACCTGGAAATGGGAAGTAAGAGGGGGAGATTTTGTCGGATTTCGCACAGAGGTGACGCGATTAGCGCATGGGCGCGGCAAAAGCGCGCATGGGGCGGGCAAGGGCGTTTGTAAGTCGTTAAAACACGGCGCACCGGCGCGCCCAACCCCGGTGCGCCGGTGCGCACCGGACCGTCCGGTGCGCGCGAAGCGACGTGATGATGCGCGAAAGCGGGGTTATTACGGGTGAAAACGGGGGCGCACGGCGCGGTCGAAATCGGCGAACATGGTCGAACGGGTGCGCGGGGTGCGGGCTTGAGGGGTCAGCCCCATTGGATGTTGTGTTCCTGGAGGTAGCGTTTCCAGTTGGTGCGGAGGTGGTAGAAGTCGTTGAAAGTCGAGGCGAGGAGGAAGGGGTTGGTGCGGCGTTCGTGACCGATGGTCGAGTGCGGGGTCGGGCCGTAGTTGTGGCCGGGGTAGACCTCGGTTTCGTCGGGGAAGGTGAGGATTTTCTCGTGGAGATTGCGGTGGTGGAGCCGGGCCTGCTGCTGCGATTTGGACTTGCCGACGCCGCCGACGAACAGTTCGTCGCCGACAATCAGCTTGTCATGATCGCAGAGGAGGAGGATCGAGTCGGGGGCGTGACCGGGGCAGAAGGTGATTTTGATGGGGACGGAGCCGATGCGAATCGTCTGGCCATCGCGCAGGGGGCGATCGACGCCGGGGACGGTCTGGTAGGCGGCGAAGGGGGCGCCGGTCTTTCGGACGACGTCGGGAACACCGGCGATGTGGTCGTAGTGGGAATGGGTTCCAATGACCATGACGACATCGCATCGCAGCTCAGCGGCCCGGTCGAGGGGGATATAGGGGTTGTACCCGGGATCGACGATGGCGAGCTGACAGGTGTCCAGATCGCCGACGAGGTAGGAGAAGTTCTTGTCGCCGCCGACGTGAATCTGTTCGAAAAGCGTGCTCATTCAGTCAATGGTATCAATTGGCGGCGGATCGACACGGTTGGGGGCGGCCTCGGTGGAGTCGGGCGGACGGATCGTCTTGTCGGGCGGCGGCGGCGGCTCAGGGGGCCGGCCCTTGCACTTGATGTTGCCTTCGAGGCGGACGGACCATTCGCTGTTGAGGGTCATGGGCTCCCAGCCGGCCATCATGTCGGCGTCGGCGGCGATGGCGCGGGCGGCGATGTAGGTCTCGAAGCTGTCGGGCCAGACGAGATAGCGGGCGTACTGGGTGGTCTTATTGGCGGCACGGACGGCCTGCTGATAGTCGCTTTGCGGTGCGGAAAGCTGCTCGACGGTTTCGCCGGCGTCGGGTTTGCGGTCGAGGATCATGTAGGGCGTGTAGTTGTGAATCTTGATGCGGACACGAAAGTATTTGTCGCCGAGGGCATGGGTCTCGAAATAGTTGACGACGGCGTCGCAATCGATTTCGCCCTTGGCATTGGGCGTCCCCCCCGCCTGCTGCACGCCGGTCTGCGCCACCAGCTCAAGCTGCGTCATATCCACCGGCAAAATCCGACCTTCGCGGCAGATGAACAGGATCGGCGTGGCCTCCGGCGGCGCAGGCCGGGGATTGGGCAGCGTGATGATCTTGGGCGCGGGCACCTGCATTTGCGGCGTCGTGTCGAGAATCGCCTTGAGCTTGGCGAGCTCCGCCTGTGCGCTGGAAATCTTACTCTCAAGATCGTGCGCATGCTTGCCGCGGTCATCGATGATCTTCTTGACTTCCGCGGCGTCGATCTTGGCGTCGGGCTTCATCGAAAGCTCCTTTTTGAGCGCTTCGATGAGCTGGGTGATCTGCTGCAGGTCCGCCTGATCGTTGGCCACGCGGCGACCGACATCGCGCCATTGCTCGCGCAGCTGATCGAGCAGCGCCCGCAGACTGTCGGCGTCCTTTTCAGCGATGTCGAGCTTTTCGAGCGTGACATTGAGCGAGGCGCTGGCGCTGACGCCGCGCGTCGAGACAATGCGTTTGACCGCATCGCCCACGCCCAACTGCGTCACCGCCAGCAGGATCACGAGGATCCCCACGACATTCGTCATCGTGTCCAGCAGCGAATCGAGGCTGCCGCCGTGCTGTGTCTGGCGCAGTCGCATGGGCTACTTCTTGATGAGGTCCTTGAACATGGTCAGGTCGATCTTGCCCTGTCCGTACACGGGGAGCTTGCCGTTGCGGGCATAGCGGGAACGGGCGATGCCGCGGGCGACGAAATATGTCCCCAGTCCGTCTTCACGGATGAGGAAAATCACGGTTTCATCCTTGCCCGACGCCACGGCATCGAGCAGTTTCAGGAACGGCTCGCTCTTGGCCAGGTCGCCGCGACGCACATGCACCGTATCGGCGCCTTCGTAGAGCACGACGCCGCCGGCATTGCACTCGACGAAGCGCGGCTTCAGGTCCGTGCCGCTGCCGCTGGGCAGGATCGTCACCTGCGATTCCTCCGGCTTCTTCTTGCGGTCGGCGATTTCACGCTTGAGCGATTCGATCTTCTCCTGCAAGTCGCGCAACTCCGGTTCGAGTTCCACGACGCGCAGGCGAAGGTCGTTGGCCTCCGCGAGCATCTGGGCGTTGTTGCCTTTGTTGGCGACGAGATTGCGAATCTGCTGCGTGCGCTCGGCTTCGAGGCGGGCCAGCTCGCTGCGCGCCGCCGCCACCTGCTGCCGCACATTCTCCGCCTCTTCGAGCAGTTTTTGCAGCCGCTGAATTTCCTCACGATCGCGATCGGATTGATTCGACACTTGCTTGAAATGATCGTCGCGGTCTTCCTGCTGCCGCATGAACAGGGCGGTCTGCGCCACGTGGCCCGGATCAATCTCGCCGAGCACCATCGCCGTGATCATCAGCGTCAGCACGCCGATCACGCACGCCAAAATACTCAGGAAGGGAAACAGCGTGACGGGCGGTTCAGCAACCTGGCGGCGACGCGCCATGCTTACCCTCCTCCATGACGCTTGCTTAAGACCCCCTGCGGCAAATCGTCATCGGGCATTTCATCCACCGGCGATTCATGCACCGGCGACTCATGCGCCGGCATCGACTCGCGCGACTCGAGCTTGATCTGCTTGTCGCCAAGCTGGCTCAGCACGCTGTTGAGCGAGCGCAGACCCACTTCCAGATTGGCGAAATAGCTCTTGAGCGCGTCGGCCGACGCGCGCATCGAACCGGCGATTTCCGACTGCACCGACTGCGTCTGCTCACGCAGGTCCGTCATCGCCGACTTCATCTCGTCGACGACCTGCGGCACGAGGGCCGCGCCCGGGTTGACCGCGGCGACCATCTGATTGATCTGCTTGAGCCGCTCATCCTGCTCGCCGCGGTACTTCTCGTTGATCTGCGTCCATCCCTCAGCGACTTTCCGCGAGATGGCGTCGCCGACCGCTTCGTACTTCTGTCGCCATGCCTCCATCTCCGCATGGTGCGCCGCCAGGGCCTGATCGACCACCGCGCGAATCTCCGCCTGACGGTCCCCGGCGGGCGGAGTGGCGCCTTCGCCCTCCGGCTTGACCTCGTCATTGAGGCGTTTGAGCAGATTCTCGTTGCAGTATTCGTCGACCCAGTTGATCAGGTCCTCTTCGGACTTCTGAAGCGAACTGGCGGGGAAGGAAACAAGCAGACTCATCACCAGCGCGACGAGCGTGGTGTCGAACGCGGTGGCCAGGCCGCCGGTGACGTTGTTGAGCGATTCCTTGAGGACGCTGATGTCCTGCGCCTGGCCCATCGAGCCGTTGAACGAATTGACCGCGTCGGAGATGCCCACGACGGTGCCGATGAATCCGAGGATCGGAATGGCCCAGATGAAGACCTTGACGATGGTGTAGCTGCCCTGGACGCTGTTGGCGTCGATCTCGGATTGGGAGGCCATCATGGTGGCGACTTCGGGGTTGGACTTGCGGACCTGGAAATGTTCGAGGCCTCGCAGCACGCGATTGATCAGGAAGCTGTTGGACGCGCGGGCGGGGAGGGAGCGGATGTGCTCCATGAACTGATCGACGGTGCGGACATTGATGTCCTCGGAAATTTCGGTGGGCAGGACGTCAAAGAGCATGGCGTCCTTCTGGCGGCGAAGCTTGCGGGATTTGAAAAAGAGCATGACCACGGACCAGGCCATCAGGTACACCAGTGCGTAGCAGACCCACGCGCCGGTTTCCTGCTTGATGAAGAGCTTGCCGAAGTACGTGTGCTTGAAGGGGAAGAGGATGGTGTAGAAGGCGATGGTGATCACGACGCCGATCATGGCGCTGGGCAGGAGCGTGACGTTGGTGCCGTCGGACCACTCGGCCTGCGTGCGTGCACTGGAGCGTTGCGACTTGCCGTTGGGGCCGCGCTTGCCGCGCGGCGTGGCGACGGGGATGTCGGCGGGGGTGACCTGCGGAACGGTGATGGCCTTATGGCAGTAAGGGCAACGGGCCTTGCGACCGACGTTTTCCTCGCTGACCTTCAGATTCTTTCCGCAGTGATCACACGGAAACTTGAAGTACATGCCGGCACTCCGGGTGCGTCCTCTTCACCTAAAGCCCTCGCCGAACGGCTGCCCCATCCATGATAACACCGACAAACGCTCGGCAGACAAGGGCTTTCCCACACCCCCGTGTGAACACTCTATTGTACAGGCCCCTTGGGATGATGCCAAGAAATAAGTTATGAATCGGACGCCGGTTTTGATGGCTCGCGCCCCGGCGTGTTCTGCTGTGCGTGCGTATCAATCGAGCGGCAGGCGCATCCACGGTGTATCCCCAGCCACGCTGACAGCCCTCTCCGAAGCCAGCTCAGCCACCCCCGACGCTGCGGCCCCGCCTCGCATGCTTCATCCTTTATCGGCTTATCCATCTTCACATTCTAGGATGCAACAAGGTCAAAATTGAAAATTGATTTCTCTCAAATCCTGAACCACCAGAGCACCAAGGAATGCTTTGTCGAGCGGAAACCCCGTCATCATCTTGGTGCTCTTGGCGCCTCGGTGGTTATTGCGAGGTCTCAATTTGCCATGGCCATTTTTCAGTCGGCATCCTCCATCGCTTTCGAACCTTCTGCGTCCGCCGACTGGTATTCGATTCCCTGCACAGTAGAATGACGCGACTATGCCTCAATCCGCTCAAAAGTTCTACGTCACGACGCCGATCTACTACGTCAATGACCGCCCGCACATCGGGCATCTCTACACGACGACGCTCGCCGACGTGCTCGCCCGTTACCACCGCCTGCGCGGCGACGATGTCTTCTTCCTGACCGGCACCGATGAACATGCCGCCAAGGTCGTCGACTCGGCCGCGCGCAACAATACGACCGCGCAGGAATGGGCCGACCGCAACGCCGCGGTGTTCGAGGCGACCTTCGCCAAACTGGGCATGACCAACGACGACTTCATCCGCACCTCGCAGGACCGTCACAAGTCGCGCGTCGTCGAATTCGTCCAGGCGCTCATGGACACCGGCGACGTCTACGACGGTCAGTACGTCGGTTGGTACGACGCCTCGCAGGAGGAGTACCTGCCGGAAAACAAGGCCAAGGAATACGACTACAAAAGCCCCGTCACGCACAAGCCGCTCGTCCGCAAGACCGAGAAGAATTACTTTTTCCGTCTGAGCAAGTATGGCGACAAGCTCACCGCCTTGCTCACCGAGAACCCCGACTTCGTGCAGCCCGAATCGCGCCGCAACGAAGTGCTCGGCCGCCTGCGCGAAGGACTCAACGATGTACCCGTGAGTCGCACCGGCGCCGGCGGATGGGGCATCGCCATGCCCGGCGACGATGCGCAGACGATCTACGTGTGGATCGACGCGCTCTTCAATTACCTGACGGCCGTCGACACGCCCGATCGCGCCAAGTACTGGCCGGCTGACGTGCACCTGATCGCCAAGGATATCCTCTGGTTCCACGCCGTCATCTGGCCCGCCATGCTCATGGCGCTCGACAAGCCCCTGCCCAGGCAGATCTATTCGCACAGCTTCTGGATCAGCGAGGGGCAGAAGATGTCCAAAAGTCTCGGGAATTTCATCGATCTGGAGAAGATCGACCAGTACGTCGCCGAGTTCTCCCTCGACGCGATGCGCTGGTTCCTCTGCACGCAAGGGCCCCTCGGCTCGACCGACTCGGACTTCTCGCACGACAAGTTCCTGGAGGTCTACAACACGAACCTGGCCAACACGCTCGGCAACTGTGCCGCGCGCGTGACGAACATGATCGCGCGCTACTTCGACGGCAAGCTGCCCGCCCCCGTGCCCGGCTGTCATGACGACGAGGCCAAGCAGCTTCGCAACGCCGCCAGCGCGATGTTCGAGCAGGTCGACATGCTCTATTCGAAAGTCGCCGTCGCCAGCGCCAATGACGCCGCCCTCAACGTCGTCCGCGCGATCGACAACTACATCGAGCAGACCCAGCCGTTCAAACTCGCCAAGGATGAATCCAAGCAGGATCGGCTGGGCACGATTCTCTACAACTGCGCCGAGGCGCTTCGCATCGCGTCGCTGGGCCTCTGGCCCGTGCTGCCGGGCAAGATCGAACAGCTCTGGAAGCTTTTGGGCGTGCGCTATGACACACACAAGGGCGATCTGGCGGCCTGGTGCAAATGGGGCCGTCTTCAGGCCGGCACGCCCATCGCCAAAGGCGACCCGCTCTTCCCGCGCATGAACGCCAAGTAACTTCGCGTCGTCCGTTGCTTGCATTTCCAGGGGCGCATCGCGCTATCATTGCCTCACCATGATTGAACTGGGCGTCAACATCGATCACGTCGCCACGCTCCGTCAGGCCCGCCGCGCCGCCGAGCCGGATCTTGTCGACGCCGCCGCTCAAGCCGAGCAAGGCGGGGCCGACTCGATCACGATCCACCTCCGCGAAGATCGTCGCCACATTCAGGACCGCGATGTGCACGAATTGCGCAAGTCGGTGACGACGAAGCTTAATCTCGAGCTGAGTCTCGCGGACGAGATCGTCGGCATCGCCGCGCAGGTTCGCCCGGATCAGGCGACGCTCGTGCCGGAAAACCGCATGGAGATCACGACCGAAGGCGGTCTCGATCTGGTCGCGCACGGCGAGCGGACCCGCCGTGCGGTCGAAGTGCTCCGCTCGGCCGGGATTTTCGTCAGCGCGTTCATCGACCCCGACCGCCGGCAGGTCGAAGAAGCCGCGCAGCTTGGGTTTCAAGCCATTGAACTGCACACCGGCACGTACGCCAACGCCGTCGGCGCCGCCGCCGCCGAGCAGCTCGCCCGACTCGTCGAAGCGGGAGCGCTGGCTGTCGACCTCGGCCTCCGCCTGCACGCCGGTCACGGGCTCAACTACGTCAACACGCCGCCCGTCGCCGCGATTGATCAGATGGCGGAACTCAACATCGGCCACGCCATCGTGAGCCGCGCGGTCTTCGTCGGCTTGCGATCAGCCGTGCGCGAGATGAAGGATTTGATGGTCCGCAGCGTCGGCCAGTAATTAACGTCCGGGCCATCCCCAGCCACTGGCGATCCAAACAACGACAAACATCGCCGCCGCAATGAGCCATTCATTCTGAATTGCCTGCCATGATCGCCAGCCGCATCGCTTCTGCATCAAACATCCGGCAAATGCGGTCGCCGTAACGACGACGACGCCAAGGATGCTCTGCGTCCAACCGAGCAGAATGCCAACCGCCACAGCAATGTGCACGCCGAGAATCCAGCCACGCGATCGTACACCGAATCTCCGCCACAGCCACCCGGAGGCGCGCCGCGCCGCGAACGCCGCCAGAACGCAACCGATCCCAAACATCGGAAGCGCCGCTTCGAGCGGCTTGGGCGACAGGCAACTGAGTACGCTCATCTGAACCATCAAAATCCATCCGAGCAGACGGCTGCTCGCGTCGATCGCGCCCTGCCGAAACATGTGCATGACCATCAACGGCCACAGCAGCACCCACGGCAGCCAAAGTATCCACGGCGCGTAGAAGTAGAAAAAATCCATCGCCGCCCCCCAACTCAAATCGTAACCCCAGATGCTCCCATCAAGTGGACGATACCGCCACAGCGTCAAAATGATCACAGCCGCGAGCGGCATCCCAATTAATGGTTGCATCACGCGCAGAGTCGTCTCGATCGTACCACTCCCCGACGACGCATCTCTATCGGGTTCATCCTCTGTTTCGCCTCGCGCGGCCTTCGCCGCTTCGATCATCAAACGATGCGTCAGAAGCACGGCCGTCACACTGCCCAGCAGCGTCACCGGCATTAGCAATCCGTTGATCGCCGCGGCTAATCCCGCTGCGCCCCACATACCCGCACTCGCCCACCGTGAATGGCGCCGCCATGCATGCAGGAACAGCGCAACGATCGCCATGCACAGTGCAGCGTAAAGCATCGCGGTATCAACATACACATGCCCATAGGCTTCGATCATCGCAAAGCACGAAATGCAGATTGCGCCAGCCCCCAACGCGGTGACTCGTCCGAACAGCTCCCGTCCTATCCAGATGGTCATGCCCATCATCAACGCCGCACCAATCGGCGGTAGAACAACCGCCTGTGTCGTATCACTCCAGAAGTACGCCTTACGCGTCAGCACCAGCGCGGCCACACCCATAAGCGCCCCGCTGACCACCAGAAAATTGCTTCGTTTCATCCGTGTCATGACCCATACCATATCGGCTCATTCCCCCCGCCGCATCGCGACTTTTCTGTGAGGGGCGATACACTGTTGCCCATGTCCGATGTCCGCCGAATCATTGACGCCAACGGTAACCGGGCCCGCGAAGCGATGCGGGTCATGGAGGAAGCGGCGCGATTCGTGCTCGATGACGTGAAACTCAGCAAGGCCCTCAAGCAGTTGCGGCATGATCTGGCGGCGGCGGTGAAGCCGATTCGCTCGCTGGAACTGCACCGTGACACGCCCGGCGACGTCGGCACCTCGCTATCGACGAAGGCGGAGCACACCCGCGCCGGCATCGCCGATGTCGTCATCGCCGCCGGCAAACGCCTCGGCGAATCGCTTCGATGCCTCGAAGAATACACGAAGCTGATCGACCTGGCTGTCGCCGCGGCGATCAAGCAGCTCCGCTACCGGGCGTACGAACTGGAGCGTCAGCTTCATATTCGCCTCGGCTCGCCGCTCACCCGACAGTGGAAGGTTTGCGTGATTCTCACCGAATCGTTGTGCGTGCATCATCCGTGGCGTGCCGTCGCCGCCGCCGCGCTCGCTGGCGGAGCCGATTGCCTGCAACTGCGTGAAAAGTCGCTCGACACCGGCGAGCTGCTCGACCGTGCCGCGAAGCTTGTCGAACTCGCCGCCGGTCGCGCCGCCGTGATCGTCAATGATCGTCTGGACGTCGCACTCGCCGCCGGCGCGACGGGTGTGCATCTCGGTCAGCGCGATCTGCCGCTTCCCGCCGCCCGCCGCATCGCCGGTCGGCAACTGCTGCTCGGTGCCAGCACGCACAACCTCGCCGAAGCCCGCCGCGCGATCGCCGATGGCGCCGACTACTGCGGCGTCGGGGCCGTGTTCCCCACCTCGACCAAACCCCGCAAACCGTCCGGCCCGTCGTACCTTGCCAAGTTCGTGACACGCTACCCCGCCGTACCGCACCTCGCCATCGGCGGGATCACGCCCGACAACATCCACGCCGTCGTCGCCGCCGGCGCCCGCGGCGTCGCCGTCAGCTCCATCGTCTGTGCCGCCGCCAACCCCAAATCCGTCGTCTGCAAACTCGCCCGTGCTCTACGCTAGCCGCTCGCGGCTTCGCACGCCTTATTCCCTTCCCTCAACCCCCTTCCTGTATAATCGTCCTCATGACGCCTCCACCGCCCCCGCCGTCGCGCCGTGTCATTTCCCGGGCCGAATGGTTCAAGTATGTGCTCGCCATCGCCGTCATCTGCGCGATCGTCATTGCCATCGCATGGCAGTTCGTGCAGCCCGCCCCGCCTTCGCGCGTCGTCATCGCCACCGGCTCGCCCCAAGGTGCCTACTACGCCTTCTCCCAGCAGTACGCCGACTACTTCAAGGCGCAGGGCATCGAGCTGGTCATCCGCCCCACCGCCGGGTCCGCCGAGAACTACAATCTGATGCGCGATCCCGCCGCCGGCGTCGACCTCGCCATCGTGCAGGGCGGCACCGCTCCGCCTCCTGCCGAGCGCCCCGGCCTCGAAGCCATCGCCAGCATCGCCTTCGAACCCGTCTGGGTCTTCACACGCGACAAGCCCATCGCCCTCCTCACCGAACTGGCCCATCGCCGCGTCGCCATCGGCCCCGACGGCTCCGGCACACGCGCTCTGGCCCTCCGACTCCTCGCCGACAATGGACTCAATGCCGAGAACACGACGCTCTCCGACCTCGGCTCCGCGCAGGCCGCCGACGCCCTGCAGCGCGGCGACATCGATGCCGCCGTTTTCGTCGTCGCCCCCAGCGCGCCGTTCATCGCCAAGCTCCTCGCCGATCGGAATATGCACCTGATGGACTTTGAGCGTGCAGAAGCATACGCCCATCGTTACGAGGACCTGTCCACGATGACGCTCTACGAAGGCGTCGTCGATCTGGCGCACAATCTACCCGCGCATGATGTGCATATGATCGCCCCCGCCGCCGCACTGATCGCACACAGCAATACGCACCCCGCGGTGATTCAGCTCATGGTGCAGGCCGCTCAGCGCATTCACGGTCGCACCAACTGGATCGCCGACGCCGGCGTCTTCCCCTCGCTCAATTACACCGAGCTGCCGATCGGCGATGACGCCCGCTATCACATGACGCACGGGCCCAACATCCTTCAGCGCATGCTCCCGCTTTGGCTCGCCGTGCTCATCATGCGCGTCGTCATTCTGATCGTGCCGTTGCTTGTCATTCTGATCCCGCTCATGCGAATCGCCCCGCCGCTTTACCGCTGGAGCATCCGCAAGCGGATTTATCGCTGGTATGTGACGCTCCGCCGCATCGACACCGACCTGCGCGACGGAGCGGACGCGGAGCAGGTGACGCAGATGCGCAGCGATCTGTTGAACCTCGAAAAGGAAATCGCCGCGCTGAAAGTCCCGCTCTCTTACATGCAGGAGTTCTACAACCTGCGTCTGCATGTCGCCTACATCCGTGATCGGCTCCATGATCACGTCCGCCAAAAGGACACACCCTGATGCCCGTCATCGATGCGCACCAGCATTTCTGGGATCGCCGCAATACGCAGTTCGATTACACATGGCAGGACGCCGAGCCGCTCGCACCGATTTGCCGCAACTTCATGCCTCCGGACCTTCAGCCGCATCTCGTTCACGCCGGCGTCGACTACACCGTCTTCGTGCAGACGCAGCACAACCTCGCCGAAAACCGCTGGATCCTCGGACTCGCCGACAATTACCCGTTCATCGTCGGCGTCGTGGGATGGGTCGACCTCGCCTCGCCCGCCGTCGCCGATCAACTCGCCGAGTTCAAGGACCACGACAAATTCGTCGGCATCCGTCACATCGTGCAGGATGAACCCAACGATGATTTCATCATCCGCCCTGACATTCTGCGTGGCTTGAAGGTGCTTCAAAAGCAGGGCATTCCGTACGACCTGCTCTTCTACGTGAAGCATCTCAGACATGCGGCGACCGTCGCGCGTCATGTGCCCGACCTGCCGCTCGTCATCGATCACCTCAGCAAGCCGCGCATCAAGGATCACGCCATCGACGATTGGCTTCCGTATCTCAAGACCGCCGCCGAATGTGACAATGTGTACTGCAAGCTGTCGGGCATGATCACCGAGGCGGACTGGCGCAAGTGGACCGCGGATGACCTCAAGCCCTATGTGCATGCCGCGCTCGACGCGTTCGGGCCCGAACGCTGCATGTACGGCTCCGACTGGCCCGTCTGCGAACTCGCCGGCACCTACCAGCAGGTTTACGAGGCGATCAACACCGCGCTGGGCCCCATCAGCGACCGCGAACGCGCGATGATCTTCGGCGAAACCGCCGTGAATTTCTACAATCTCACCCTGCCCGAATAAGCAAGGCGAGGAGACATCAGTCTCCCCGCGCCCGTTGATCATTTCGATTTCGCGATCCTCTCCACCGCCTCCAGATATTTCTGAATGTTCTCCCGCGGCTTGATCTGCTGCGCCCGGCGCAACAACGGCAGCGCTTCGTCGTACTTGCCCTTGCCGATGAGCAGTTGGGCGTGACGCACCTTGGCGTCCGCTTCGTAGTCCGGCAGCGCCTCCGCACGCTCGTAATAGAAGACCGCCTTGGCATCGTCGTTGGCGCGACCTGCATGCTGACCGAGCAGAATCAACGCCTCGCCGTCCAGCGGATCGATCTCGACGATCTGTTCGAGCACCTTCGCCTCCTCTTCGCCCGCCCCTGCCGCAACCGCCAACCGTGCCTGCAATTTGAGCAGATCCTTTTTGTCCTCCGGCGCCAGATCGTCCTTGTGGATTTCCTCGATTTTCGCGACGATGTCGCGTGTCTCGTCCATCGCGCCGCGCGTGGTGAGCACCTTCGCCGCTCGGATCGCCCGGTCCGGTTTGGCCTTCGGGTCCAACATCATGGCCCGCTCATAGGTCTTAACCGCCAGTCCGTACAGCTCGCTGTTGATGTAGATGTCGCCCAGGAGATTCAGACTCGCGGGCGTGCTCTTGCCAAGCCGATCCACCATCTCGAAGTTCTGGGCCGCCTTCATCGGATCATTGAGCCCGATGAACGCATTGGCCTGAATCATCCACAGATCCGCGCGGTTGGGATTGTCCGAAAGGAGCTGCCCGCACAGGGCCTGTACATCCGTGTACCGCTGCTGCTTGAACAGCGCGCTGAGCAGCCCCATCTTCCAGTCCATCGTCCCCGGGTCCATCAGGATCGCCATGCGGAACGCCGACTCTGACGCCAGATTATCGCCGATCGACGCATAGGCGAAGCCGAGCAGACCGTATGTGGTCTTGTCCCCGCCGCCCAGTTCGATGACTTTCGTCAACGCCGGCAGCGCCTGTTCAAATTTTGACTGCTTGATGAAAATGATGCCCAGATTCTTCCATGCACGACGGAATTTGTCGTGCTTTTTCACCGCCGCCTGATATTCCTCGATCGCCTGATCGAACTGCTCCTTCTGGAAATAGATATTCGCCAGTGTAAAGTCGAAGACGGCGCTTGAGGCCGGCGTGCGCTTCTTGAGAATCATCTGCACCGCGTCATCCACCTTGTCCGCGGCCATGAGCCCGAGAATCTTCTGCATCTCATCACGCTCCTCGGCCGTGACGCGCGGCTCGATCTCCGTCTCGGCGATGTAGCTTTGCGTGAACTCCTTTTGAAATGCGGGCGAGTTCCACAGTTTGAGCTGATCCTCCGTCATGGCCGAGGCGGCGGCGGGTTTGAGCGGCACGGCCGGGGCGTCGTTATCCGCGGCCCGCGCCAGCAGCGCGGACATCGTCAATAGGAACATTGCGGCGGCGATGATTCGATTCATGGTTCTACTCTTTCGGGAAGGTGATAGGCACGCGCATTCGAAAACGCACCGATTCGCCGTTTCGTTTACCGGGTTCAAATTTCCATTGTTTGACCGCATTGAGCGCCGGCTGATCGAAGACCGGATCGCTCGACTTTTGAACAATCGGATTCTGCACGCGGCCGGAGGCATCAACGATGAAGATGATATAGACCGTGCCAGGCGCCTTTTTGCGAATTTGCGTATTGAGCAAAGGCCCGGGTTGATAGATCGCGCGCGGTTTCTGGTCCAAGTCGTCCATGCTGAACAGACCATCTCCGCCGGCGCTGCTCTGACCGATCGTGTTGAGCTTTGTGGAAATGTCCACCGTGCCCCAGCCGTCGCCGATCCCCGGGTTCAGGGCCATCGCCAACTGCTGAAGATCCATCGGCTGTGCCTCGGGCGTCAGTTCCGGCGGTTTCTCCTCCTGCTCCTCTTCCTTCTTGGGCTCCTCCGGCGGCGGAGGAGGCGGCGGAGGCGCCTCTGCCGTGTCGATGTTCTGCACGATGACATCCTGCGTCGGCGGCTTGCTGATGGCCTGAAGCAGCGGCAGGACCATGAACAATGTCAACGTCATCACCATCGCGCCAGCCACGACGGCCAACCGGTGAATGACCCATTTGAAGCTCGTTATGGCGGGACTTTTCGTCACTGGAGTTTCGCTCAGCTCTTGGCCTTGCTGGTCGCAACGCTGACTTTCGTCGCGCCCGCGAGTTTCGCTTCGTCGATGATCCGCACGAGCATTCCGGACTGTGAATTGTTGTCCGCCTGAATAATTACGGGGATTTCTTCCTTCTGAAGCATGCGTTTGATCAGGGGCTGTACGCCGCTGATGCCGATCTCACGACCGCCATAGACGATCTCGCCCTTCTTGGTCAGCGCGATAAGAATGCTCGTTTTCTCAAGACGCTGCGACGAGGCCGCCTGTGGCTTGTCCACCTGCACGCCCGTCTCCTCGACGAAGGTCGTCGTCACGATGAAGAAGATCAGAAGGATGAACACGCAGTCGATCATTGGGGACATGTCAATCCCCGGCTCGTTGCCGTCATCTGATCCAGTATCGCGAAATCGTCCCATGTTCGTAATCTCCGAGTTTCAGACCGCCGCCGCGGCGGTCTCGCTCGTGGTGTTCGTTTCCTTCATCTTCCGATAGAGCACCTGCGAGTACACCGATTCGAGATGCGCCAGGAAGGCCTTGTACCGTTCATGCTTGCGATAGAGCTGATACTGGAAGAACAGGCCGGGCAGCGCGATGACGAGCCCGGTCTCGGTAGTGATCAGCGCTTCGGAGATGCCTTGGGCGATGAGCCCCATCGTCTTCTCGCCGCCAGAGCCGGAGGACAACGCGGCGAAGGTCGCGAGCATGCCCGTCACGGTGCCGAGTAGTCCCAGTAGCGGCGCTACGCTGACGCAGATCTTCATCACGCGCAGGTCGCGCTCAAAGGGCGCGACCTCCGTCGTGCGCAGTTCCTGAAAGAACATGGCGGTGTCGCTGATCGTGCTGCCGCCGGTGACGAAGTCGAGCATGTCGCCGATCGGACCTTTGCGTTCGGACGGGTGATCGATCCAGCGGCGCCACTTACGCTCGGGCACCGAGAGGAACCCCTTGCTGCGCAGGTTCAGCCAGATATGCGTGCCGAGCGCGAAGAGCACCAGCGCATCGAGCGCGATGCCCGCCATGCCCCATCCGCCGGCGAGCCAGATCTTCGCCGCCTGCTGCCAGAGGTCCTGAATATGCTTGACGAGTGTGTTCCAGTCCATGATGCTTCCGCCTTACGCCGCCTTGTCCATTTCGCCGTAGTGCGACTTGCCGATCTGGTTCATGAACGCCACGGCCGATTTCTCCATCTGATCGATCGCTCCGCGTGCCTTGCGGGAGAGGAATGCGTGCAGGAGCAGCGCGGGGATCGCTACGATCAGACCGTACTCCGTGGTGATAAGCGCTTCGGAGATGCCGCCGGAGAGCGTCTTGACGTCGCCGGAGCCGAACACGGTGATGAGCGTGAACGTGTTCATGATGCCCGTCACTGTGCCGAGCAGACCCAGCAGTGGCGCCGACGATGCGCAGATCGCGATGAACGGAAGGAAGCGATTGAGTTTGAGCCGCGTAGACATGACGCGCTCGAACATGATCTCCTCGATCAGTTCGCTGGGCTCGCCCAAATGCTCAGCCCCGGCTTGAAGCATCTTGCCAGAGGGACCGGGAATCGCGTTGGCAGCTTTGACCGCAGCTTCCTTATCGTGAGCGGCAACGGTGTCGAGCAGCGCCTTGAGTCGTTTGCGTGACGGATTGCGAACAAGCATCAGACCCAGCCACTTGAAGATGGCCACGAGCAGAGCCGCACCGGCGAGTGCGAAGATCGGCACCATGACCGGGCCACCCTTCTTGATATGCTCGATAATCGTTTCGTGCGTCGCCTCGATCTTGTGAGCGTTGCCCATGGAAGGATCGAGCGGGAACTGGCCCTTGCCATTCTTGACGACCGCAGCCGCGGCGGCCGCATCTTCAGGCATCGCATAAGGGATCACCGCCGGCTCCAGTGATCCGAGCCGCTGTTCGGCGGAGCCGACATGCGTGCCATCCTCCGACACGAACAGGGCGACGGGACCGACGAGGGCGAACTTGCCGTGCTGAACGATCCCGGTCGCGTCCACGGCCTTGCCGTCAAATCGCGATCCGCCGAGAGCGTCTTCAATCCGATCCAGCGACGTCGCTAACAGCGCCGCTTGCACCTTGAAGATGTCCTGTTCTGAGAGAGCGGTGTTCTCCACCGCGAGCTTCGCTTCCTTGATGGGAGCGGCGTATCGCTGAAGCTCCGCGATATGCATGCCGGACTCGAAATTGCGGGAATATTCGCTCAGGAGGTTCGACAGGTAGGTGCTTTCCTCGTGACGCGACTTGATCTCCGTGCGCAGGTTGCTCAGATCCAGCGTGCGCGAATCGAGCAGGCGGGTCGTCTGCTGATAGTCGAGGCGGACTTTCGTCAGTTCACCTTCGGCGGCGCTGAGCTTGTTACTGAGCGGAATCGTTTCATCGGCCACACGTTTGCGGAGCTTGGCCAGTTCCTCAAGACTGTCCTTGAGCTGGTTCTGCACATCCGCGGCGGCCTGGTCGAATGTCTCGCCGCCGGCTGGTGCGGCGGGCGCGTCGTCCGCCCACACCGGTGCACCGGTCAACAGAAGCGATATCAATATGAGCATCATTTTAGTATTCATGACGGGTATTTACCTGTTTATTTGACGGTAATGGGAAGTTTGACAAATGATGCGACTTTCTCGTTCTTGAGAATTGCGATCGCATCGGCGATGGCGTTGGCGGATTCGTTAGCCGGGGTCCAGACCCAGCCATCGGCGGTCGCCGTACCGATCCCGGCGACGGAACGATTGGCGCTGACGTAGTAGCCCTGCCCCAAGCCGACATACATCGCCGTCACTTCCGCCGACTTTCCGTCCGGCAGCGACCGCACTTCGCTGGCGACAGTGATATTGCGGTTGAACTTGTTGATTTCATTGAGAATGCCCACGACGTTCTGGAACCGCTCCGAGAGCGTCATTTTGGTGTCTTCGGGCTTTTCAGGAATGCGCTGGCTAAGCGGCTTGACCAAGTCACGGATCGGATCCGGCAGACGTTTGAGGATGATTTTTGTACGGGATTCCAAGCCAGCGACCATTTCGTTGAGGCCGGCGGAGGCGGCCTTGAGCATTTCGTTCTCGGACATCATGTCCTGGCGCTTCTTGTCCGCATCGGCGATGGATTTGTTCGCGTCTTCGATCTTCGTATGCAACGCATCGATTTCGCGCTGCACCAGTTCGATGCGGTCATTGAGTGTTTGCTTGGACAGTTCCAGGTCGCGTTGTTCCTGTGAGATGGTGCGGCGCGTCTCGACCCAGCGCTCCAGTGCCGCCCGCGTATTGTCGATTTCGACCATGGCCTTGTCGGCGAACATCACACCTGAGGACGCGATACCGATGACGATGACCATCAGAAGTGTCATTTTAGAGATATGCGATGGTGAGTTCATGAGAATCGCTTCCTTATGCGGACATCAGAAGTTAAAGTCAGCTCCAATGCTGATCGACAGATCGATACCATTGGTATGCGACGTTTTGGTGACCGGACCGAATCCGGACTGGTAATAGGTCTCGATATCCGGGTTGGTCAGGTTCTTGGCCTGGAATTTTACTTTGAAATATTTGCCGAGCTTCTGAGTGACGGTGAAGTTGAGCGTGCCATACTCGGCGGCGTAGACATTGGGGATGAAAATGCTTCCGGCGGTGGGGTCGGCGCCGGCGATGAGCGTATCCCCCTTGACGGTGTAGAAGACGGTGAACTGGGTTCCGGTCGTTTCGACGTCATAGGTCATGAAGATGTTGTAGAGGTATTCGGGCGCATTGGTCATCGGTCGGCTGTCGTGGCGGTTGAAGGGATTGGGTGGGAGCGTGACTTCCGAGTCGATGAGCGTGGCGTTGCCGCCGATCGACAAGCCATGCAGTTCGTCCCATATCTGCTCCAAATCCTGGCGCACTTCAAACTCAAATCCGCGTAGACGACCCTTGGGGAAGTTCTCGGCGGTGGTGTAGACGAATTCGTTGGTCGCGGCCTGCACATACTCGATGGGGTCTTTGACCTGTTTGTAGAAATACGACACGGAGACGAGGCCACCCTGATAGGGTTTGTAGTCGAAGCGTAGGTCGTAGTTTTTGAGCGAAGCGGTGGTCAGATCGGGATTGCCCACAAATACGTCAGAGCCGAGGTATTCCTGTTGCTGGATCGGCGACAGTTCCTTGAACGTCTGCCGGGCAATGGTTTCGGCGTAATTTCCGCGTATCGTGAATTTGTCGAAGGGCGAGAAGACGAAGCCGATGGCGGGCAGCACATCGTTCTGACGGAAATCGACGTCGGCGTCCCCGGGGTTGAGTTTGACGGCGACGCCGGAGCTGGGCGGGATCCAGGTGGCGTCCTTCTCGGCCTGATTGACGATACTTAGTTCGGTCTTCTCGAATCGGACGCCGCCGATGAGTCGAAACCACTCGGTCAGCGGCATATCCGCCATGGTGTACCAGGCCGTGATCTTCTGATCGCCGGTGTAGTCGACGTCAATATCGGCGGCGGAGACGACGTGGTTCTCCCATGGGAAGAACTGGCTCCATCGCGATTCGAAGGGCCCGGTGTCGAGCGTCGAGGCGGCATTGTCGCCAAAGTTGCTGTAGGAATTCTGATCGTAAGAACGTTGGACGTGATCATTGAAGTAGCCGAGTTTGACGTAGCCCTTCTGTCCGGTCCAGTTGCGGAAAGGGAACTTGAGGTTGACGAAATATTGGTCGCTGTCTTCGGAGATGTCCTTCCAAACGCGCTGCAGATTGCCCACGGTGAAGTTTGCGGCGGGCTTGAAGGGCAGATGCTGATTGGGTGTCGTAAAGGGAGGCACAAACGGCGGGAACCCGGGATTGAACGCGGGAGCGAAGAACTGCTCGCCGAAGAGCCGCTTGTCGGGCTGATAGAGCGTCGAGGAACTGATGGCGTAGGTCCAGTCGAACTCGGGTGGGAGGATGGTGAAGTATTTTTCGGAGCCGAAGGGGTCGATGGGGAGTTTGTGTTCGCCATGAAACTGCAGCGTTTCGGTCGATCGCTCGGTGTACTGAAGCGTTTCGTTGCGATGATATGGAGCGGCCTGCGGACTTTGGTTACCGGGATCCGTCGGGTTGTTGGGGTTGTAGCCGGGGAAGTAGTAGGCCTTGCCGCGTGTGTCCTCGGCAATCGTGTCGGTGTTGTCGGTGGTGCGGTTGTACATGTAGAGCACGTTGACGGAGTTGAATTCGGATTCGAGACCGATGGTGCCCAAACCGCCCCATTGCACTTCTTCGCTGCCCTGCGTGACATCCAGGAGGGACGTATTGAACGAGCCGCTTTGCGGGACATTGTTGTCGGGCATGCCCTGCGTGAACTGAGGGGAGAGTCGCTGATGCGGCCCCAGCGACCAAAGCTGATCATCAATGCCGTTGTCGTAGAAGCTCGAATCGTGCTTGTAGTAGAAGTTGGCGAAACCGCCGAGCTTGAATCCGTCTTCGAGGTCGATCTTGCCGCCGCCGCCCATGTTCCACTTGTAGTCGATGGGCGCATCAATAAGCTCGGGGCCGACCGCGTCGCGCGAGACGGAGGGCGTGGCAAATTCGTTGCGTGATCCGTCGTCAATTCCGAAGAAGCTCAGGCCGTCCTGATCGGAGAGGAAATGGCTCTTGCCGGTGACCTGCGTGTTGGCGCTATACTCGGTACTGACGCTGAAGATGTTCTGAGTAGGCAGGCCCTTGAGGACGACGTTGACGGCGCCGCCGGAGGCGTCGCCCTGCTGATCTGGCGTAAAGGTCTTGCTGACCTGAATGCTTTCGATGACCGCCGAGGGGAACTGGTCAAGCTGGACCGCCCGCTTGTCGGGGTCGGCGGTCGGTAGACGGACACCATTCATCTGCGAGTTGACATAGCGATCGGGCAGACCGCGCACGACGGCGTACTTACCGTCCTGCACCGTGGCGCCGGAGACGAGCTTCAGCGCAGCCGCGGCGTCGGAAGCACCGGCCCGGCTCATCAGATCAGCGCCGACGGAGTCCAGAAGCTGCGGCGCTTCAAATCGCAGGTTCAGAAGCCCCTGCTCGGAGCCGCCGCCGATCTGAAGGTCTTGGACGATGAACTCTTCCATGTCGGTAAAGTCGCCGGTGAGCTGAACATTGACTTCCGTAAGCTGGCCCGGCGAGACGACCACATCCGCCTTAACGACCCGCGTGTATCCGTCTTTGGAGAAGACCAGCGTGTACTTGCCGGGCACGACCTGACCGAAGACGTAATTGCCTTCGTCGGACGCCACGACCTTCTCGCCCGTCTCCGCGATGAGAACCTGAGCCAATGGCAGCGGCGCATCAAAGTCCTTGTCATAGACCATGCCACGAATAGACCCCGCCTGCTGGGCCACCGCGGCGGTGGTCGTCATCAGCAGTGCGGCAAAAATGAACAGCCGGCACGAAAAACGCTTCACCACGGGTCTTTGAGTTCCTCATTGATGTGGCGCATCCGTGCCCACAATTCCGCGTCCGGCTCGACGGCGGCGATCGCCATCGACCGGCAGGTCGCGGAGAGGTCTTCAGCACGTGGACGGGAATTGGGATTGAGGACCCCCTGATCGACGGCGAGTTTGTAGACGGCCAGCGCCGAGGCCGTGTCGCCCATTGCCTGATATGCTTCGGCGAGCGGACGCAAGGCGCCGCCGCGGTAGATATTGACGATCAGATCGATCTTCTCGTGGAAAAGCTTGAGCGTTGCGTCGGCATCGGCTTTGGCCTTTTCTTTGTCGCCCGCCAGGCCACGCGCGCCGGCCAGTCGCGCCCGCATGGGCACGCCGAATTCGATGGGCCACTGAGCGGCGTCAAACAACTTCTGCGCTTCATTGACCAATCGCAGCGCGTTGGGCTGATCATCGTGCTTGCGGGCCGACTCCGAGAGCGAGAGGTAGAGATTGATCACGATGAAACCGGGGAAATTCTTCGTACCATCGGTGATGCGCTTCTCAAGTTCCTGCCGCTTGGCGGCATCGGCGTAGAAGCGATCGTAGAGCGCGGCGTAGCCATCCAGACCGTTGTTCTTGAGGTCGAAGTTTTCGCCGACGACGAGTTTGTCGATGGCGGCGAGCTGGGACTTGTAGGACTCTTCGTCGGCCTGCATGGCGCGGACGCGGTCGACCTTGCCATTCTGAAAGTCCGCCACACCGGCCTGATACTTGTCAGCCCGCTTGTTGTCGCCGAGCCAGGCCAGCGTCTGGGCGATTTTGACGTTGACCTGATCGGCGCGCCATTCGGCGAGGTCCTTGGGCAACTGCGACGCCAGTTCGATGTAATGATGCACCGTCGCGTCGTCGGCGTCGTGTCGCGCCAGGTAGAACGCCAGATCGCCATAGGCGCCGAGGCGCTGCCAGTTGTCGATCTTGGGGATGTAACTCAACGCGCGCTTGGGTTGCTCAAGCGTGAGGCATGTGGCAACGACTTCGGCCTGCGTGCGCGAGCGGTCCTTGATGTGCGGATTCACGGGAATTTTCGTCGCTGCGTCGAAGGCGAGTTCGAGCAGGTCGGTCTGAAAGGCCGCGAGGGGTTTATCCGTCAGCGCGGCCGATTCGGCTTGGGGGGTGGACGAAGCCGGCGTTGGCACGGGCGCGGCGCCGAGTGCGAATGACGCGAAGGTCAGAAGCAGTGCGGCGGTCCATGCGGTGTGTCTGATGAGAGGAGTCATGGCTGAAATCGATTCGTTCCAAAAGACCTGATGGCGGGGCATTTTCAGCCCCGCCATCAGGATTTCGATTCACTTATCTCGCAGCACGTGCTTTGAGATTACTGAGCGATCGCACGGTAGAACTTCGCATTGTCGAAGTCCTTGATGTCCGTGATGGACTTGGTCGTGCCGTCACCGATGATGGTGCCGACGGGGGACCAGTTCTTCATGTCGCTGGAGGACTCGACGCTGTAGACCACGCCGGCCACAGTCGCGAAGGACGTGGAGGCGGTGAGCTTGATCTCGGCGGTCGCCGGGTCGGTCGCATTGGCCGAACCGGTGAAGAAGCCGTAAGCGTCGGCGGCGGTCCAACCGCGGGCCCAGTTCACATCCTTGGAGCAAGCACCGCGGAAGGGAGCCGGGGTGAAGAAGCCGTCGGCGGGAGCCGAAGCGAAACTGGTCACCGCGTCGTTGGCCGCGCGGGGGTCAAGCCCGATGACGCGAAGTTCGGTCAGGCCACCCTTGGTTTCAGGTGCGTGCCGCTGAATGTCCTTGATGGGCTGCGCGCCGTTCTGATCGAGCACGACGTTATGGTTGGTGGAGTTGCCGGGGACAACGCCGACGGCCGTGGCGGTGGTGTAGTTGTTGCCGCCATTGCCGCCGCCGAGGTTGCGGAAGAAGACGCTGTCGTTCATTTCCGCGAGCATGCCGGAAGTCTGGGACTGATAGAGGACCGCCGGGTCATTGAAGGCACCGGGGGTAAAGGTACCGGCGTTGACGGTCGAGTGGGCGGTGAAGGGGGTGGTCCAGATTTGGGCGAAGGTCAGGGTACCGAACTGGGCAGCGCTGGCGGCGTAGCCGATCGCACCGTCTCCGTCGTTGTCATCGTTGGCGATGAGCTGTTCGCCCAGGTCCATAAAGATGCAGTTGCGATACTGGATGCGAGCACCATCGCGCCAAGCCGTGCCTTGGTCGCCGGCGATCGGCTGACCGATGGCGGTGGCGTTGTAGATGACGGCGGTGGTGACGGGCTGCGCGAAGGCGTCTTCGGCACCGTCGGTTTCGAACATGTTGTCACCGACGCCCGAGCCCTGAGCCGCGTCAGCACCGTATCCCTGAACGAGCAGGAGGAACTGGGCCTTGCCGCGCCAACCCTGATCGATGTCGAAGCAGTCGTCACCGATGTTCCAGATGTTGATGTACTTGTAGCAGACGGTGCCGCCCCAGGTTTCGATGCCGTCGTCGACGTTATTCATGATGTCGATGTGATCGACGTCGGTCTCGCGGCCGATGCCGCCCATGGACAGGCCGTTCAGCTCGTTGGCCAGACCGATGACCTTGCCGCCGTAACGGAGGGACAGGTAGTGCAGACCACCGCTGTCATCGTTGTCATTGTTGCCGCCGTACTGGGTTTTGGTGTCGTTGGCGTCATCGGGGGTCAGACCTTCCATGAACTGCTGGTTCAGGCCGGTCGGGGTCGCAGTGTTCTGCACGCCGTGAATGACGACGGGGACGTGGTTGGGCGACTTGCCGGTGTGCGAGGCGGAGATCAGAGCGTTGCCCATGATCGTGAGGTTGCCCCATTCGGAGACGCCTTCGTGCCAGTTGTGCAGGTCATCGAGTGAGGAGGTCATGATGACGGGCTTGTCAGCGGTACCGTTGACGAAGATCTTGGCGCCGCGGGTGACGGCGAGAGAGCCACCGCCGTTGGCCTGAGCGTCGGACTGGACGAGCGTGCCGGCTTCAATCGTGAGCGTGGCGCCCGGCAGGACGTAAATCTGCTTGGTGAGGTTGTAGGTGTTGTTGGCGGTCCAGGTCTGCGAGACCGAGATGTTCTGGGTCACGTCGACCTTGACAGCTTGGGCCCCGGTGGCGGCCAGACCGGTCATCAGACCGGCAACCGCAATGTTTTTCAGACTTTTCATGATATCTGTATCCTTTTGGTTATTTTTGTGTGGTTTTGATGAATTCAGCAGTCAGTTGGACGTAGAAATTTACGCCCGATTGCGGCGACGGCTGACGAGCAGACCGCCGCTAATGAGAGCCACGAACGCCGAGGTCGGCTCGGGAACATCGCCGCCACCAGTGGTGGGACCGACGGTCACGAGGTTGGCGTTGCCCGGATCAGCGAACGGGGTGAGCGTGTCACCGTCGTTGCCGGCCGTGCCCAGGTCGGTGGCGCTGTAGAAGACGCCCGCGCCCGGACCGGAGTCGGCGGGGTTGAACGCCTTGGCGAACGCCAGCAAGAAGTAGTGATCGACGCCGGCGGTGTAACCGCTCACACCGGCCGGATCGAGACTGGAGAAGGGGAAGGCGAAGCCGTCGGTGATCTGACCCAGATCGAGGATCAGGTCGTCGGCGTCCCAGACAAAGCTGGTGGCGTTGTCTTCGGGGGCCACGGCCTGATCGGTGTACGCACGGCCGTTCCAACCATCATTGTCCAGGTCGAGCACCATGACGTACGTGCCATCGGTGATCGTCACGCCATTCTGATCGGCCAGCGGCGTGTTCGTGCCGGCGAAGGGCGAGAACGTCACCGTCGCCTTGGCGGACACAGCCATCACAGCCATGACCATCAATGCACCCATCATCATCTTCGTCGTGTTCATACTGAGTTCCTTCGTCCTTAGTTAGTAAGGCTTGGTGATGCTCACCTTCGTGCCGGCTTCACTCGAAGGCAGGCGGAAAGTGAAAGATTCGGAGGGATTGAAAAGCTCATTGCCCGTCACGCCCGCACCGACCCAGTTGGCGCCGACCGACAGCGCGGTCTTGGACGCCGACTTGTTCGTGCCGGTCGAAGCGTTGTTGTAGAAGAGCACCTGACGCTGCGAACCGCTCAGGCCCGCGTTCTTGAGCACGACCGCCACCGGGTAGCCGGTGCCGATGTTCATGTCGCCGTTGGGCCCGATGAGCATGCTCACGGTGTAGTCCGGCACGGTGCCGAACGTGAAGAGCTTGAGCTGCTGACCGGAGGTGTTGCGGACGATGAACTGCGTCTCGGGCTTGAGGATCGTGTTGTTGTTGGCGCTGCCGACCCAGTTGCCGTTGACATGCAGACTCGTCGCCGACGCCGAGCGATTCTTCGACAGCGGGAACGAGTTGCTGTAGACGAGAATCTGCGTCGAGTTGTTGAGGAACGAAATCCCCAGGAAACCTTCGGGGAAGATGCTGCGGATCGTGTGATGCTTGTAGATGCGGAACGTGTTGCCGTTGGAGACCTGGGCCAGCACGTTCGCATCTTCGATCGTCAGCGTCGTCGCCGTGTTGGAGGTGATCGTAGTCCAGAGGCCCTCGCCCGTGCCGTCAACGAAACGGACGTAGAACTTGCTGCCGTTGAAGGCGCCGGAGGTCAGTCCGCCGCCGACGGTGATCACGTTGCCGCTCTTGCTCGACACGGTGAACGTGCCTTCAACCTTCTGATTGAACGGCACAGTGACGCGCACGTCGGTACCGGGCGGAATCGTGATGGCGTTGTAGCCCTGCACGCCGCCGGCTTGCACCGACGCGACGCTCAGAGCCAGCAGCATCATCGCTGCGATTGCACTTGCTGTGTTTTTCACACCTAACCCTTTCTGCTATTTGGTGGATGAACGGTCCGAAAGATAAGTCTCGATTGTTTGCATTGCGTGAGCGTTGTGTATGGTTCTGTTAGTTCCGTTAAGCACTCCTTTCCTTTGACGCGCACAATCATCGCGCACGCTTCCTGTGGAAAACTCACCGCGAGCGACATGCTTGTCGCTCTCCGCAGCATCCCGACTCGTCATTACGTCCAGTAAAACACGCCAATGTTTGTGCAGCGTTTGCCTTGGCGCTTGATTGAGTTAACTGAGGCCGTAAATCTTGCTCATGTGACTCGCAGAAATTGAACAATCGCCGTGGCAGACTTGTAGAGCATTGTTCATGAAGCGTTCAAACCACGCTAGGGAACATCCTTGTGGTGCACACTTGTCATCATTACCAATTTCTCCTTCGCCCACGCCACCCACTCCGGTCGCGTATCTCGCATGATTAATTCGCTTAACAACTTTTGCGTTTCCTGATCATGATCGCCCCGCCGCACGCGCGCCCGCACGAGATTGCCGAGAATCTGCGGATTGTCCGGCTCCATATCCACCGCCTCCCCGTAAATCTCCACCGCCTCGTCCAGCTTCCCGACCATCTCCATCACCATCCCCAGATTGTTCCGCGGCTCGGGCTGATGCGGCATGGCCTTGATCGCGTACTGAAACTCCCACGCGGCGAGGTAGAACTTCTTCTGGTGGTAATAGACCTTGCCGAGGTTGTTATGCGCCGGGCCGAAGGTGACATCCGCCGTCAGCGCGCTCTTAAGCGCCGCTTCAGCTTCCGGGTACTTGCCTTCGCTAAGCAGCTTTAGTGCCAGGTGATTCTCCGCCCGCGCCATCTCCGTGTCGCGATTCGGCGCGTCAGCCACGGTTTCATAGGCCCCGCCGCTCTTTTGCGAATTGGCGCAGCCCGCCAGCAGCATCGCCGTCGCCGCAAGAACGCATACTCGACTGAGGTTGATCCATCGCGTCATCGGTCAGTGCTCCGTACCGGGCGAACGCGTACGGTTCGCCTCCGGTGAGTAGATGAGATAGGTCAAGGTCAGTTCCGCTCCCCACTGATCGCCGCCGTCCTGCTCCGCCGGCGCGTCCAGCCGAAGCCGCGTCACCTGCGGCCCAGCGTCCTCCGCACCGATCTGCTCCAAGAACGCCACCAACTGCGGCAATTTCACATCGCGCAACACCACCTGCGTCGGCTTCCGCTCGTACGCCGTCTGCGTCACGCGCCGGGCCGGCTCGGGTGTGATACGGATCAGACTTTGTACCCCGATGCCCGCCGACTGCGCCGCCGCTTCGATGCGCTGCGTCAATTCCTGATGCGCCAGCTCCTGCGACTTGGCTAGCGACGGGCGCTCGCGCAGCGAACGAATTTCGCTCGCCAGCTCTTCGCACGCCTTCGCATCGCTCATCGCTGTCACCGCCGCCGCCCGTGCCTCGGCCATGTGCCCATAAATCATCGCGCCAACACTGAGCAGCGCGGCGAAGAGCCCCGCCGCCATGACGGTGTGTCTGCGTTCAACGAGTTTTGAGCCGTTCGTCTTCATGTGCGTTCACCTGGCCGCCTGCGCATCGGGGTCGTGAGCCGTCGCGCGGATCGTGAAGCCGACGCCGCCGTTGCTGAGCAGTTCCGTGCTCGGGGGCTGAACCTGCCATCCGGTTGCCTGCTTGAGCGCTGTGGCGATGGCGTCGGCGCTACTGTGGGCGTTGACAAGGCCGTCGATCGACAGATTCGTCTCGTCAAGCTGAATGTCCTGGATGGAGAAGCGGAGATTCGTCGGCATCGCGGCGAGCGTCTGATGCAGCGTCGGTAAAATGGAAGTCGGCGCCGGCGTGGCGTCCGCATCGCTCATGCGCATCCCCGCCATGCCCCGCCGTTCGCTTTCGAGCCGCGACCTGACATTGATCGGTACCGCGCGCTCGCCGAACAAATTCTTGTAGATCGTCACCTGCTGCGCTTCGCTCGTCGCCGCCAGCGCGTCATACTGACCCGCCCGCCACAACATCGCCCCTGCCGCCGAAAGCCACATCGCCAGCACCGCCGCGATCGCCCACCTGAGCGGTCGACGAAGCTGCCCCATCGGATTCGCCGCCGCCAGCTCATCCCGACAGAAATTCACCCATGGCTCCATCCGCCCCGCCGTTATCGCCGACGCCGCAAGCGCCGCCGCGTGATCGATGTCCATCTCCGCCGCCGACACCACTTCGCCGCCGCACTTGTCGATGCGCCGCCGAAGCGTCTCGATGGCGTCCGCTCGCACGATCAACCTGAGCGGCTCCCCGCCCTGCAGCGCCATCATCTTCAGTTGCCGCTCCATGTCCGCCCCAACCGCCGCGCCGCTTCGCCAAAGCCGCGGCTTCCCGTCCTTCAATGCGATCAAATCGACCCGCCCCGCGCCCGCGAGAACCATCACGTTCGCCCCGGCTGTCTCCTCCGCTGACAACACATGCTGCGTCGCAAGCAAGGCCATCGGGCTGATCATTTCAACCGCGATTTGAGCGGACTTCATCGCCGTGATGATGCGCTCCCACCGGGCCGTCTCGACGCAGACGCCCAGCGCCTGCGCATCCTCGCCGACGAAATCCGCCGTCACCTGCTCCGCCGTCATCGGCAGCTTTTCCTCAAGTCGATAGAGCATCGCCTGGCGCGCCCCGCGTCTCGGCTGATCCGATGCATCAATCGTCGTCGCCAGACAATCCTCCGACGACGCCGCGAGCACGAGGCCTGCTCCGTCCGCCGCATGCGTCCGCATCGCATCGCGCAGCTGCATCACCGCGCGCTCGATCGCATCGTCCGCTTCCGGATCCAGCGCAATCCGCGCGATCGGCTCCGCCGCCTCGCCTGCGCGCCACAGCGCCCAGACCCCCGCTCGCATGGACAGCATCAAACCCTCGCGCGACATCAGATCCTCTCCTTCTTCGGGAGCGCCATCTCCACGCGCTGGCCGTTGCATTCGATCGTGACCCGGTCGGCCGTGATGCGAATCACCTTCGCGTTGTCCACCATCTCGCCTTCGGCCTTGAGCTGCGTCCGCCCATCGGGCGCGACAAACAGCGCCATCGAACGCCCCGGCTCGATCACCGTCCCCGCCAGCGCCGACGCGAACGGCACGGTGCTAGCCGCCGTCGGCGCCTCCGCCGCCGGTTCCTCCGTCAGCGATCGCCGCAGCGGCGTCATCCATATCGGATCCCCCGCCGATGGCAATGTCGCGACGAGCGTGCGATGGTCCGATCCCGTCACCGCCGGCCGAATCGTGGTGCTCCGCGCCTCCGCCTCTGCATATGGAAGCCACAGCGCCATCGCCAACGCCCCCGCCGCGCCGAGCATGCACACGCCGGCGATCAACCAGAGACCGAGTTGCATCTGTCGCATCCGCATCATCAATTACCAGGTAAACACCTCGTGCACGATCCGGCTCATCGCCGGCCCGTCGACCTTGCCGTTCGCGTTCGCATCGGTCAGCTCCGTCTTCGTGACGGTCATGATTGCAAGCCGATAACGTTCACGCTGTCCGTCATCGACGCGCGTCCAGAGCGAGTACCATCGTGATTCGTCCGTGAGCCGACCTGCGAGCTTCGCCTGATCATTCTTTGAAAGCATCAGTCCGCTTGTCAACGTCGCCATCGTCGCCTTCGGATTCGCCTTTCGCATGGCGATGATCTGCGACACCTGTGCGTCATCGATCACGCCGTCGCCGATCGCCGCCAGCGCCGCCGGCGTCGCTCGCAAATAGTTCACCCGCCCCTCGCCCCAGCAAGTAAACAGCGTACTTGTCGCATTCGGCTTCGTCATCGAACCCAGATACGCGCTCGGCGTCATATTGAACACCTGCTCGTATCCCCCATAGCGCGGCATCGCCCGCTGCTGCGCCGCGTTACCGATCGATGCCTTGAGCGGTTCGAGCCGGACCGGCACGGCGTCCCGCTGCACCCGGCGCACCATGTCCCGGATCGCCTTGCCCATACTCTTTTCACCGATGATCGCCTCAAGATGATTGACGTTGACCTTCGCGTCTTCGTCCTGCACCAACAGGTCGAATCGCACGCCGCCAAGCGTGACGGTCCCGGCTTGCTGCGTCACCGGCTCGCGCGTCTTTTCCTCGCGCTTGTTCATCTGTTCGACCGCCAGCGTGACGAACGCCGCTTCGCAGCTCCGCTCGCCCCACCGCTTCTGCAAGTCCGTCGCGGCCGCATTCGCCGCGTTCGCCCGGCTCAGCGACCGCCGCGCGACGCCCGACAGCGCGACGCTGACCAACGCCACCAACAGCATCGCCATCAGCAATGCGAATCCGCTCGATCGGCTTGTGTCGCATCGCGTCATCGCACATCCACCTTCACATCAAGGTTCACATCCCCTTCGACAATGACGCGCACCCGATCCGGCGTCGGCGTCGCGTCCGTCCCGATCATCGGATCGTCCTGCCGCACGCCCGCCGGCACCACCCGCTCGATGCGAATCCCCGTCACACCCGCGCAGACCAGTTCCGACCAGCGATTGCGATTCGACCGCTCGTTGATCCGCGTCTGCCGCCGCACGAGCCAGCTTCGATCGTCCATCGACCGCACGAAGTATTCGATCTTCACTGGTTCGTGAGACACTCCGGCGGATTCGCGGGACGCGTCATCGGTATGGGCGGCGGGGATCGACGCGTAGCCGATCATCGTGATCGTGCCCTGCTGCTGTCCGAGCAGACGCGATTCGACGAGATCGTGTTGCATCAGGTCGATGATCGTGCGTTCGATCGTCGCCGTCGATGTCGCCGATGTGTCCGTCGTCGCATCGGCCTTCAGAGCGGCGAGCACCTTCATCGACCCGGCCATGAGCACAACCGCAAGTGCCGTCGCCAGCAAGAGCTCAATGATGGTGAATGCCCGCCGTGTCATGATTTACCCTTCGTCTGCAATGCCGGCACAAGCAGTTCGACGGACAGAATCGCCTCATCCGGCCGTATCGCGCGCCCGTCGAACACCTCCAGCCGCGTGATCGCCAGCTTGAGTATGCGGTTTGATTCGTCGCGTTGCGTGTGTGTCCGCCAGGTCATGTCCGACTCGCCCGGCACATTACCGCTCGATTCGCGCGGCAGCGTCTTGTCGTCGGCGAACCAATATTCGAGCATCCGATCCGCCGCCGCCGCTGCCGCCAACCGTCGATCCGCCTGAGCCAGTTGCCGCGTGCAGCGCGCCTTGGCGATCATCGCCCCCGCCATCACCGTGCCGAGAATCGCCAAGCCGGCGAGCACTTCTATGAGCGTGAACCCCCAACGCCGGCGCGAATTATGAAGTGAGCGATGCAAGCACATGCGTCACCTCCTGCTCATGCGCCATCCGCGTCACCTGCCCCGACAACCCCGCTATGAGCACCCACGTGGATATCCCATCGGACCCCGCAATCTCGATGGCGAAGCTGTCCGCATCGCCGTCCGATGTGTATCGCACCGTCACTGCATTGTCCCCGTTGACGATGACCTTTCGCATGACGTATCCGTCGGGCAGCGCGACTCGATGCGACCCCGCGCTAATCGCGCCCTCGCCGATCTCCCGCCGCTCGATCGCGCCCTCGCGCAGGTCGAATGTCACTTCAAATGCCTTGCCCGATCGTCGGGCCGCCTGGCGCGTCATCTGATCCATGAACGTCACGCGGCCGATGGCATCATCGAGTTTCGCCGCCGTGAACCATCCCATGGGGCGCATCATCACCGCCGCCGCCGTGATCGCGATGATCACCAGCACGGTCATGACTTCGATGAGTGAGAACGCCCGTCGGTGCATCAGTGCGATTTCTCCTGACTTTCGCTGCTAATGTCCGCATTGGCGCCCTCGCCCCCCTCGCGCCCGTCGGCACCGTAGCAGATCACCTCATACGGCTCGTCGCGTCCCGGCGTGTTGTACTGATAGTCCCGGCCCCACGGGTCCTTGAGATTCTTGAGCGGCAGCACGCCAAGTCCCTGATCATTCGACGGGTACGCGCCCTTGTCCGCGTAGTACGATTCGACCGCGTTGCAGATCGTGGCGATGTCGGACTTGGCGCGGTTGAGTTTGGCCTTGTCGATGTAATCGCTGACCTTGATCGCCACCGCGCCGGCGAGCAGGCCGATGATCACGACGACGACCATGACTTCGATGAAGGAGAATCCTGCTTGACGCGCCGAGTTGGCGGCGCGGACGGAACGGTTAGAGCACATCGCCTGCCTCCAGGATGGGCATGAACGTCGCGAACGCAATGAAGCCCACCATCACGGCGAGCATTAGAATGAGCACCGGCTCCAGTACGAGCGTGAGCCGATTCGCCAGCGTGGCGACCTGCTGGTCGTAGTCCTCGGCCAGACGGTCGAGCATCTCCTCGAGCCGGCCCGACTGCTGACCGGCCGCGAATATCTGAATCACCATCGGCGGAAACACCCCCGTATCCTCCAGCGCTTCGGCGATGTCCCGGCCCGCATAGACCGCCTGTTCGCATGCATCGAGCGCCCGGCGCAGCACCAAATGACGCGTCGTGTTCTGCGCGATGCGGATCGCCTTCACGAACGGCACGCCGCTCTTCATCAGTGTCGACACCACCATCGCGATGCGTGAGATCGCCTGCCGACGCATCATCGATCCGAGGATCGGCACGCGCAGCGTCATGCAATCGATGAACCATCGTCCGCGCGGCGTGCGCCCGATCGCGCTCGCCCCCGCCGCAACAGCGACCACAGCCAGCGCGATGAGCCAACCCCAGTGAATCAACGCGTCGCTGATCGCCTTGACCACGCGCGTCGCCAGCGGCAGCTCGTGTCCCGCTTCCTGCAACGTCGCCAGGAGATTCGGCACGACGAACGTCATTAGAAACAGACTCACGCCTACACCCGCCGTCAGCACGATGCACGGATACACCAGCGCGGACCCGACGCGGTTCTTGAGTTTGGCGGAGCGCTCCTTGAACTGCGCGAGGCGCACCAACGCGGACTCGAGCGTGCCGGCGTTTTCACCGACTTCGACGATGTTGACGCACAGATCGTCGAACACCGCCGGGTGTTCGCGCATCGCCTCCGCCAGCCCAATGCCCGACGACACTCGGTCGCGGATCGTAAGCAGCATCGCATGGAACGGACCGTGGTGCTGTCGGGCGATGGTGTCGATCGCTTCGAGCATCGGAATGCCGACGGCCAGCAGCGTCGACAACTCGCGGACGAATGTGACGACTTCCGTGCTGAACCGGGGCCGGAAGGGCTTGATCCAACTTTTGAGATTGAGCGAGGCGCGTTGCGCGCGGACATCCTGAATCGTCAGGCCGCGCGAGCGCAGAATGTCGCGCGCCTGCCGGGGAGTGTCGGCCGTGACGGTCCCGCTGATCGCGCCGCCGGACTGTGTCGCCTTGTATGCGAACACCGCCATGTCAGCTCTCCGTCCTCATCATCACGCGCTGCACCTCCTCGACGGTCGTCTTGCCCGCCAGCAGCTTGTCGACGCCGTCGTCAGTGAGCGTCTTCATGCCCCCGCAGACCGCCGCCGCCTTGATCTGTGAAGCGGTGGCGCGGGCGTTGATCAGTTCGTGAATCGATTCGTCGACGCGAAGCAGTTCGAAGATGCCAACGCGCCGGCGATAGCCGGTCTGACGGCAGGCGGAACAACCGTGCCCGCGCCGCGGCGAACCCGATGACGCACGCGCCATTTCAACGCCGAGCGTCCGGCAATCGCCAGCCGACAATTCGAACGGTCGTCCGCACGCATCGCATACCCGCCGCACCAGCCGCTGCGCCAGCACGCCCACGAGCGAACTGGCCACAAGGTACGGCTCGATGCCCAGGTCCAGCAGCCGCGTCACGGCGCTGGGCGCGTCATTGGTATGAATCGTCGACAGCACCAGGTGCCCCGTCAGCGCCGACTGGATCGCCATCACCGCCGTTTCATGATCGCGAATCTCGCCCACCATGATGATGTCCGGGTCTTGTCGTAACACGCTGCGAAGCCCGCTGGCGAAGGTCATACCCTTCTTGTCGCTGACCTGCGTCTGGCTGATGCCCGGAAGCTGGTACTCGATCGGGTCCTCGAGAGTCAGAATGTTGCGCTCCTTGGAATTGATCTGCTGGAGCGCCGCATAAAGCGTCGTCGACTTACCTGAGCCGGTCGGCCCGGTGACGAGGATCAGGCCATGCTCGACGGTGATCAGATCGAGGAAGCGTGTCAGCGTGGTCGGATTCATGCCGAGTTGGTCGAGCGTGTAGAGCTGAGCCGTCTTGTCGAGCAGTCGAATCACCACACGTTCACCGAGACTTGTCGGAATCGACGACACGCGCAGGTCGATCTGCCGGTCGCCGACCTGCACGGTCGCCCGGCCGTCCTGTGCGAGACGCTTTTCCGCGATGTTCATGTGCGAAAGCACCTTGATGCGGCTGACGATTTCATCTTGAAGATGCTTGGGCAGCGTGAAGATGTCCGTCAGCACGCCATCGATCCGCATGCGGACGGCAATGCGGTCTTCGTAGGGTTGAATGTGCACGTCGGAGCACATCGCCTTGACCGCCTCAAACAGCACGAGGTTTACGAGCTTGATCACCGGCGCCCGTGTGCCCACGTCAAGCAGATCTTCGCGCGTGCCGAGCTGACCGACTTCGGCGAGCACGTCCTGCCGGTCGAGGCCATCGATGAACTGCTGGGCCTGACCTTGACGTTCCTGATACGCATGATTGATCGCGGCGGCGATCTGCTCGGCGGGAGCGAACACGGGCTCGACATCCCGGCCCAGATAGCGCGACACCAGATCGAGCATTTCCCACGCCGCAGAATCACCGATCGCCACCGGTATCCGATCGCCTTGGTCCTCGAAACCGAGCACGCCATGCTGACGCGCGAAGCTGATCGGAATCCGCTCGATGAACACGGCGCTGGCCTTGTGATCCTGAAGCGAATCGAGATACGTCACGCCCAACTGTCGCGCCAGCGTCGCCAGATCAGCCGCGCCATCGGTCTGACCGCACGCGCAGATCGCATCGTCCGACGGTGCATCACTGACCGGCGGATCGCTAAGCGTATTCTCCTGCACGTATCCTCGAATCATCGGGTCTGCGTCCTTGAGCGGCTTACTCGCTAACCAGCGGCTCGCTCGTGGGGAAGTCGCCCGGGAGCTCCGCCTTGTCGAGCTGGCCAGACGAGATGAACTTAAGGTCGGCGAACTGATCGTCGCGAAGAATGATCGGGCGGATGAAGACGAAGAGCGTCGAATCGGACCTGGTGTCCGTCTGCTTCTGAAACAGATGCTTGAGCACTGGCACTTCACCGAGGAACGGGATCGCGTCGAGCGTGGAGCTGTCGTCGGTGCGATGCAGTCCGCCAACGACGACCGTGAACCCGTCGGGCACGGTGACATGACTCTCGATCGACGTCGTCTGGCGCGGCGGCGGAATACCGTTGGTCCCCTTGCCGGTGAAGCTGTTGAGTTCGACGGCGTACTGGAGCGTCAGGTGATCGCCTTCGCTGATGTGCGGCTTGACGTTGATGGTCGTGCCGGCCTTGACGTATCCGCTGAAGCTGGTGGTCGAGACGGTGGTCGATGCGTTGACGCTTGTGTAGGGCTCTTCGGAGATGCTGTCGAGCGTACCTTTGGCGTTGTCATTGACGAGGATCCGCGGTGTTGAAACCACCTTCGCATGCGAATCGCTCTTGAGCGCCTGAATGACGAGGTCGGCGACTTTCGTGTCGAGAATCGCGCCATTGAAACCCACGCCCGGAATCAGCGACACGGCGGCGGTCGAGGGATTGATCGTGCTCAGGCCGAAGGAGCTGAACACCAGTGCATTGCGACCCCCGTCGATCGCCGCCGATTGGCCGAGTTCGACACCCAGCGAAAAATCGTTGCTCGTATCGAGCACGACGACGGTCGCCTCGATGAGCACCTGCGGGCGGCGCTGGTCGAGCTGGCGAATGAGCTTTTCGAAGATCGACTGCACATCGGGCTTGGCGATGATGATGATGCTGTTGGTGTTGACGTCAGCGGTGATCGTCGCACGCTTGCTGCGAACGGTCGTGACCCCCTGTTTCTTCGACGCATCGCCATCGCTCATCGGCGTCAGCCCGTGCGGTGCGGATTCCGCGCTGTTGCTGTAACCCTGCGGCGGCGCGGCGGGGGCGCCCGTTGGCGAGGCCTGCTGATTGATATTCGACCCGGCGATCGATTCGTCGCCGGCGTCCTGCTTCCTGGATGAGTCCTGATGACTGGACGACTCGCCGCCTTCGAGGGCGCCGAGCGTTTCAAGCACATCCGCCGCGTCGGCGTTCTGCAGCTTGTAAAATCGAATCGGGCTTTCGGCTTCCGTCGGCGTCACGTCCATATCGCGCTTGAGCGACTCGACGCGCTCGTGAATCTCCGGCGTGGCGGTCACGACCAGAAACCGCCCCTCTTCATCAACCGCCGAGTGATAGAGCCGACCCGCATCGACCGGGCCGATCAATTCGGCGAGCAGCTTGTCGATCCGGTCCGGCGAAGCAACCTTGAACTGGTAAATCTTCGTCGAAAGTCCCAGTGAGACGTCCAGCGATTTGACGATCTTGACCGCGTCGGCGACACGTTCCTTGGAGCCGACGGCGATGATCTGATTCGTGCGGGGATCGCTCGTGAGTTCCACGCCGGCGGTCGCCCCGGGCTTGGCCTGCCCGCCCGCCATCGCCTGCGACTTGAACCGCACGATGTTCATCGCCTGCTGGAGCAGCTTCGCCGCCTCCTGATGTGCGATGGGGATGAACTCGATGGCGACCTGCTCCTGCGGCTGATCCGCCAGTGCGATCAGACTCGTGATCCTCTGCATGTTCGAGGCGTAGTCGGTGACGATCAGCAGTTTGGAGCCGTCGACGGAGAAGCTGTTGCCGCCGGGCTGAGTGAGAAACGGCTTGATGATCGTGTCCACGCGCGTCGGATCGCTGTGATCGAGTTGGAAGACGCTTGTGATGACGGCGTTGGCGTTGCCCACCGCGCCATTGCCGGGAGCACCGGAGATCGCCACCAGGTTCGCCACCTGCACGACGCGCTTCCAGCCGGGCTGATCGCCGTCGATCAGCGCCATGCCTTTGACGCGCAGCGTGCTTTCGAGCAGGCCCAGAAGCGAACTGACCGGAATGCGGCTCGGGGCCTGAAGCGTCACATGCTGATTGGCCAGCGACTCGTCGTAGAGGATGTTCAGGTTCAGGCGCTTGGAGACATAGTCGACGAGCACCTTCAGATCGAGATTTTCGGGGAAATTGAGCGTAACGAAAGCATCGGACTCCGCCGCCGGGACCGCCTCGTCGGCGCGAAGCATCGGCGACACCGCGACGGCGATGAAGCAACATACCAGAAGCACAAGATGACGAAACACGCGAACCATTTGCAGTCTCGCTATTGCTCGGGGCGAGCTGGCGATCTTAGGGAATCGCCATTAACAAACGGTTAGCAATCGGCTCAGAAACTCATATTCCTCGCAATTCACATCTTCGAGCGGCGGAAGAATATCGTGCATCTGTTAGAAACATGTTCAGATCAAGCGATCACGCCGTCAACAATGCGCGCCACACGCGTGAGCGTTGCGTGAGAATCTCACCGCGGCGGCCCCTTGGCGAACTCGGTCAGCCAGTCCCCGATGATCGCGTCATTGATCGTCGAACCATGCTTGTACTCGTCGATGGTCTTGCCCCAGTAAAAACTGATCCATCCGGCAGCGTGCTTCGTCGACGCATCGAGAAAAGCACGCATCTGTTCGCGCGTACAGCGCAGCGGGAAGGTCTCCTCGATGACGATCGGCTTGCCGACGTCGAAGCCGGCGAGCGTGTCGAGCGCGGCGTCGAGCTTGTCCTTTTCCGGGTACAGATGCACGGCCACAAAGTCGAGCGGGCCGGTGATTTTGTCCGGCACGAAACCCGACGAGAGCCCCGGCCGATCGAGACTCCAAGGCACGAGCCCCACCGTGATCATCGTCTTGCCGTCGCGCCGGCGGATGGCGGCGACCAGCTTGTCGATCCACGCTCGCGCGACGGTCGGGCGGTCGCGGCCGTGTGCGGCGAGCGTGATGAACTGCACGAAATGCTTGTCGCCCAGCGCGCCCGCGAGCCAGTCATCGCGATCCGTGTCGCCGCCCGCCACAACGGGTTCGTTCATCAGGTCGTAACAGAAGATCGCGCGGCTGGAGGCACAGGTAGTCGCCACCGCTTCCCAGAACCGCGCCTGGGCCTGCCAGCGCGATGACTCGTCGAGTTTGTCGTACCATGCGGGAACGTCGGGCTTGTGATAGCAGCCCAGTCCGGTCACATCGAGGTACAGGTCGGTACGCTCAGCAAGCGCAACCAGTTTCGCGAGCCGGCCGAGCAACGCGGTGTTGGGCCGATCGGGTGCTTCCATGAACTTGCCGAATTGAAGATGCACGCGCACGACATTCGCCCCCAGCGCTTTCATCTCCGCGAAGTCCGCTTCGATCGTCGCCCATTCGTTTTCCCAGTAGTCTTCGATCAATCGTCCGTTGCGGTCGTGATCATAATTGAAGCCCCACGGCGTGAACGTCTCGCCCGACGGAGATTTGACGAAGCCGCGCGCGTCCGGAGAGACGACAATGCGCCCCATCGACGCGTCGCATCCACTGATCGTCGCCATGACGCTGATCAAGATGAGCGGCGCGAGCCATGATCGTGACATGAGCGGCCTCCGGTCAGAAGTACGGAAGCTGACCCCTCTTCGCGGCGGAGAGGTCGACGAGAAGGTCGGCGATCTTCCCGCAGACGGCTTCGAAGTAGCGTTTGCCCTTCTGCGGCGTGGCCTTCGACGGGTCGCCCGCCCCGGTGTCCGGATGCGACTGCGACCAGGGGCGCGGCGTCCAGAATGTTCCGCCGGTCAGCGACTTGATAGCGAAGGGCACGCGCCGGCCGTCGCCCGCCTGCTCCATCACGACCCACTGCGGGCGGAGATGCATGATCAGCGAGGTTTCCATTTCGTCGGCGTGGTCGCCGGGCTTTTCAAATGTGTCGGCATGCACGTCCAGCGCCTGCCGGAAGAAGTCAGCGACGACGATGAGCATCTGATGCGCAAGCTGGGCGTCGCGTACGAGGGGCTTGAATTCGTTGCCGCCGTGCCCATTGAGGATCACGAGTCGGTCGATGTGCTGTCGTTTGAGCGAGGCGCAGACGTCGTTGAGGATCGCCGCGGCGGCGGTCGTGCTCAGGTGAATCGTCGCGGTCTGATCCTGCTGCTGGGCGTTGTTGCCGAAAGGGATCGTCGGCAGCACGATCGGCCGGGCCCCGCGCTCAAACGCCAGAGCGGCGGCATGCTCGGCGATGCACGTCGCCTCGATCACATCCGTGCCGCACGGCAGATGACCTCCGTGCGCCTCCGTCGCGCCCCACGGCAGCACCGCCACGTTCGGCGGCGTCTTGCGCAACTGCGCATCGTTGGCTTCATGAAGAATGAACGGTCGCGGCGCGTGTGCATCCATACCCATCACGATGACGCCAATCGACGACTTCGTCAACCGAAGCGGGAGTTAACCCCACGTGCGGAATTTCTTGCGGTACACCCCCGGCGAGCAGCCGAGGCGTTTGTTGAAGACTTCGATGAAATACTTGGTGTAAGTGAAGCCGATTTTCGAAGCGATGGAGGCCACCGGCAGATCGGATTCGGTCAGAAGCTGCCGAGCCCGATCGAACTGGACTTTGAGGATGTGCTCCTTGGGCGAGTGGCCGAAGAGTTTTTTGAAGCGTCGCTCCAGACTCGATCGCGACACGCCGATGGAGCGCACGATGTCCGCCACGCCGATGCCGCTGCACGCGCTGGCGCGGATGAACGCCACTGCCGCCGCCACCTGCCGATCGTCGATCGCCAACACATCCGTCGACTGGCGAGTCACGACGCGGCCGGGCTCGATGTAGATCGGGTCCTTCGGCGGCGCCTCGCCTTCCATGATCCGATCCAGCAATGCCGCCGCCTCGTATCCGATGCGATCGGGGCTGATGTCGATGCTCGTCATCGGCGGCGTCGCCAGGCCGCACAGAATCGGATCGTTGTCGCAACTGATCACTGCGACGTCATCGGGCACCGCGACGTTGATCCGGCGACAAGCATCAAGCACCTGCTGCCCGCGATCGTCGTAACAGGCCATGACGCCGATCGGCTTGGGCAGCTCGGCGATCCACTCGGCGATCTTCTCCTGCTCGATCTCCCATGCGTCGGGCCGGGTCCGCCCGACCTTCGCCTCGAATGACATGCAAGGCAGTCCCGCCGCTTCGACAAGCTTGATGAACTCATCGCAACGCCGGTCGGCGGCTCGGTCGATGCCGCGCTGCACGCCGCAGATGCCGAAGCGGCGGAACCCGCGGTCGATGAGGTGATCGAACGCCAGCTTCGCCACCGACCGATTGTTCACGCTGATGTAGGGCAGCTTCAGCCCATCGAGAGCGCCGCGCAGATCGATCGCCGGCAGGCGCGTCGCCTTGACCGCTTCGGCCATGCGCTTGTCGTTGATACGCGCCAGAATCCCGTCACCCTTCCATGCGCGCAGCCATTTGGGCGGAGGATCGCCCAGCCCGTGCGGGCGCAGATAGATGGACCACGGCCCGTGTTCGCGGTTATAGCGCGCCACGCCGCGCAGCAACCCGCGCCCGTACGCACGCGACGTTTCGATCAGCAGAGCCACATGCTTCATTTGCGCCATGGGCCCAACAGTCTAACACCGACGCGTCATTTCTTGAAAATGTCGCTGTTCGGATCGCCGCGGGAAAGCAGGTACGCCAGCAGGTCGAGCGCCTCGTCTTTGTTGAGCGTCGAGAGCAGACCCGGCGGCATCATCGAAATCGGCGACGGCTGCATCGACTTGATATCACGCGATTCGACGCGCACAAGCTGGTTCGGGTCGAGCATGTTCACGCTGACGCTGTACCCGTCGCCGCCGAGGTTAACGATGCGGCCCATCACGACTTGGCCGTTATTGAGCGTGAAGATCGTCGACTGGTATTGGTCGCTGATCGTCTTGCTGGGCTCGATGATCGACTCGAGCAGATCGCGCGAGCTGAATCGGCCCGACACGCCCGTCAGGTCCGGCCCGTATGATCCGCCTTCGCCGGCGAAACGGTGGCAGTTGAAACAGCCCACCGCGCCGAAAAGCTCACGGCCATGATTGAAGTCCCGCCCGTGCACCTCCTTGTCCACGATCGGCGCCAGCTCATCAATCGTCCAGTTCTTGACGAACTGACGCGGGGCGACCGGCGCGGTCGGTGCGTCGGATTTGATCTCGCCTTCAATGATTGGCTTGAGCTCGGTCTTCTCGGCCTGGCTCAAGTTGGCGATGGCGTCGTTCTTGATGTTGATGATGAACTTGGCGAAGCTGTTGCCGCCCTTGTAATGGGCCGCTTTCTGGAACCATGTGAAGTATGCCTTGCGCTGGTCCATGGTCCAGCCCGTCTTGAGGTTGCGGAGCCAGAGCGCGTAGCGAAGCTGCTCCTCCTGCGTCGGCGCCTTGGCGAGCAGGTCCATCGTCTTCGTCGCCGCGTCGGGCGCTTCCAGATAGATCAGGATGAGACTCAATTCCGCATTGAGCCGCGGGTCCGTCGCCGGGTAAAGCGGGTCGAGGCGATCGATGACGGTCTTGCGGAGATCGTCGGACGGGTCGCCCATGCGTGTGAACACCAATGCGTAGGCGCGCAGCGTCGCAAGCTGCTGATCGATGTCGAGGTTCGACCATTCAAGCCGCCCCAGCGCCTCAATCAGTTTCGGCTGAAGCGACTTGTCACCCGCCCGGGCCAGCGCGACCATCGCTTCGATCAGCGCCTGCGGATTCTTCTCCGCCAGCGCCCGGCTTGCCCACTGACCAGCCGGCTGCCATTCGATCGCCGTGCGCGCAGCGTAGCGCAGGAAGCGGTCCTTGCTCGCCAGGTAAGGCCAAGCCGTGTCGACGGCCTTGGCATCCTGATGACCGTGAAACGCTTCGAGTCTGTGACGGATCGCTCGCTGATCCGCGCCGGCGTCGTCGGCCGGTGCGGGGGCGGTCGATTCGTCGCCGACATACGTGAGCCGGTACAGGCCCGACTGCACACGGCGCCCGCCCACCGTGATGTACATCGCGCCATCCCTGGGGTTGACGACGATGTCGGTCAGCGGCAACGGCGCGGCCGACATGAACTCTTCCAGTTTACCGTCATAGGTCGAACCGTCGGGCGTCATCTTGACGGTGTAAAGTTTGCCGTAGCTCCAGTCGCAGATGAAAAACGCCTTCTGATATTCGGCCGGGAATTTCGCGCCGTAACCGAAGGTGACGCCGGTCGGCGAACCAGGACCGATCTCGACGACGGGCGGGAGACTGTCGGGGTAATATGTGGGCCATTTGCCCGTGCCGCTGCGCCAGCCGAACTCCCCGCCGCTGACGACGTGACACACGCGCGTCGGGCGATACCACGGCGTATTCATGTCCCATTCCATATCCGCGTCGTACGTGAACAACTCGCCTTCGCGGTTGAATGCGATGTCAAACTCGTTGCGGAAGCCCGAGCAGAACAGCTCCCACGATTTGCCCTCCGCATCGGTGCGGCAGACCCAACCGCCGGGCGCGAGAATCCCGCGGGCGTGCCCGTTGGCGTCCCACATGCGCGGCAGCAGATGATCCTCACCCCAGATGCGCGGCACGCGCGATTCGTCGGGGTCGGGAATCTTCGTGTGATTGCCCGCTTCGACGTAGAGCTTGTTGTCCGGGCCGAGGATGACAGCGTGCGGCCCGTGCTCGCCGCCGCCGGGAATCGAACGCAGCTTCGTCACCTTGTCGTACATGTCATCGCCGTCGGTGTCCTGCGCACGGTAGAGTCCCTGATTCTTGTCTGAGGCGACGAAGTAGAGACTATCGAAGGCACAGACGATTCCCTGAGCGCCGCCGATAGGCGTTTCTTTGCCATTTTCGTCTTTAAATTTCAGGTCGAGCGGTTCGATCTTGACGTCGGCATCGGAGCCGATCGCCGGCGGCGTGACGCGATAGAGCATGCCATATTGATCGGACACGATGAGCCGGCCCTTGGGGTCGACGGCCATGTTGACCCATGACCCCTGTTCCGCTTTCGGGACCGAGTAGAGCAATTCAACCTTGAAGCCGGGCACGCGGAGGTGGATGCGGTCCGGCGGCGTGGCAGTGGGCTGCTGCGGTGCGACGAACGTCAGCGTCTGGTCGTTGATGGCGGTCCACGGCCCGTCGCCCAGCTTGGCGACCACTGCGGCTGCGGGCCACGACACATCGTCAAACTTCGCACCGGTCCAACCAGCGGGCATCTCCGCGCCGACTTTCCAGCTTGCATCGGTCACCAGCGTGATCGCGTCGCCGCTGGCCGGCATGATCGCGATCCGCGCGATCAGGCCCGCCGGTCCGTCGGTATTCTCGGCGGCGATGGCGATGACGTTGTCGCCGGCGTGCAGATTGCGCGTGATGTCGGCGACGAGCGGATCGCCCCACTCGCCCGACGAGCCGACCGACTTGCCGTTGACGAGCACCTTCATGCTGTTGTCGCACGAGCCGACGAACATCGCCTGCTTCGGGCGATCGTCCAGCACCACCACCTTGCGGAAGTTCGCCTTCTGCCCCGCGCCCGGCTGACCCGGCGCCCAGATCCACATCGGCGTCGGCTCCGCGGCCTGCGATGCGGCGGCGAAACACAAGGTGATCAAAGCGAGCATCAGAACTGTCCGGCTTTGTTGAATCATCTGCTGCACGCGAGCGACTCCTTAAATGACGAGAGACCTTTGGGTGGATACCCGCAAAAGCATCTCAATTTGCCAAAATATTTTCCGCATGACCCGAAGAGCCGGGCACATCGGCGAATTCCACCTGCAAATGCGAGGCGTTCGTGTTGTGGTCGATGACGAGCGTCACCGTGTGCACGCCCGCCGCCAAATCGACCGCCGTCAGCGGGGCGACCGCCGTGCGACGCCCGTCGACGAACATTTCGATGCCGGTAGCGGGCGTGAACTTGAGGCCGACTTTGCCGGCGGCGGTGACCTTCATGTCAAAGCGTGCGATCTTGTACTGTTCGGCCCCGAAACGGTGAATGAGCGGCAGTTCATCGAGCGACAGAACGCCGCTGACATGACTGGTGATCGGTTTCCATGACAGCAGCGGATCGTCGCCGGCGGCGAGCTCGATGCTGAACTCCCGCAGCTTCGATTCCAGCGGCACCGACGATTCGAGCATCCGCCACTGCCGCACCATCGGCGTCGCGCTGACCTTGTACGCCCCTTCCTTGCCAAGCTCCGAAAGGAATCGCACCAGGTCGACGAACTGGTCCCGCCGCAGCGACGCGGTTAGCCCCGGCGGCATCAGCGAAGTCGGCACGATGCTTTGCTGAGCGATGTCCGAGGCGGCGATCGTGTTCACATGATCCGTCGCGTCGCGCAGAACGACCTGCTGATCGTTCTGCTGAACGATCGTGCCGGAGTAGACCTTGCCGTCGCGCGTGTTGATGACGACCAGGTGGTAGCCCTCTTTGATCTTGGCGCTGGGTTCGAGGATCGACTGGATGATGTAATCGACGGGCGCAGAGGCGCCGAGACTCACCAGGTCGGGCCCAACGTGCCCGCCGGCTCCGGCGATGGCGTGACAGGTCGTGCAGGCGATCGCCGCCATGCGGAAGACTTCCTCGCCGCGGGCCGGGTCGCCGTGTGCCTGCACATCCTTGATCATCTGCGCAAGCTGCCCGGGCGTGAGCGAGGCGGGCATCGGACCGAGCGAACCTGCTTCGTTCAGCGCGGCGATAAGGCCCTTCATGTCGCGCCCGGTCGAGCTGACCTGCCGCACCACGGCCGTCGCCACCGGCGGCGCGATATGCTTGTCCTTCAGCGCCGCCGTCAACGCGCCGGGACCCTGCTTCTGAGCCAGAAAAGCCGCGATCATCGGCGATGTGTCCGCCGACGCATCGACCTGCCCGAGTACGTCGGCGGCGACGCGGGCGGCATGGTTGAGGTCGATCATCGAAAGCGCCGTCGCCGCGCGAATCTTGACCGCCGCCGGGTGCTCGCCGCCGGCCAGGTCCGTCAGCGTCGTCTTGCCCGCCGCGCCGCCGAGCAGGCCAAGCGATTCGATCGACGCGGCCTGAACCGAGGCGGACGTCGCGGCGTCGGCGGCGTGTTTGACGAGCGTGTCGCGCGCCGATTCGACTTTCCACCGGCCGGCGAGCGTCGCCGCCGCCGAAGCCGTGGCGTCATCGCCGTCGCTCAACAGCGTGACGATCGACTTGAGGTCGCCTTCCGGTTTCGCTCCGCGGCGCGCCGCCGCATCGAGCGCGCCCAGCAATGTCACGCGCCCGTCAGGTTTGGCCATCGCCTGATCGAACAGGATGCGCAGGTCATGCGGACCGCCCTTGGCGGCGATCAGGTCCAGCACGCGGCCCCGATCCGCCTCGGCGATCTTCCCGGCGGTGTACATCGCCACGACCGGTCCCAGCGCCGCCGGGTCCTCGGTCGCGCTGACGGCAAAGACCATGCGGTCGGCCTTGCCTTCGAAGTTGAGTTTGCCCGCGATGAGATCGGGCAGCCAATGATCCTTGCCCTCGCGCACAGTGAGCCAGAGGGCGTAGTCGATGTTCGGGTCCATCGGCTTGTCCATCGCTGCCAATGCGAGCGACACGCCCTGCGTCGAATCCAGCCGGCGCAGCGCCGTCACCGCCTCCAGCCGTACGCGCGGATGATCGTCCGCCACGGCGGTCGCGAGCAGCGCCGGCCCATCGTTGATCTGCTCCACCCAATCGCCGAGCACGCGCACCGCGGCGGCCCGGGCGTGCGGGTCATTTGATTTCAACAGCGATGTGAGCAGTTCTTCATTGGGTGTATCAAGCGACTGGTACACCCACAGTGCTTCGAGTCGATCGTGATCATCGGTGAGCGTCTTGCTCCATGACCCCAGCGCGGGCAGCACGGTTTGAGCGCCCCGTTCCTTGAGCATGCGCCGGGCCTGATCGCGCGTCCATGTCTCGGGCAGCTTCAACATTTCAAGAAGCTGCTCAACCGTCGCGCCGTCGATCTGCGGCGGGGTCACCAGCGGGCGGCCCTTGGCGGTGATGCGCCAGATGCGCCCGTGCGTATGGTCACGGCGGGGATCACGGAAATCGACTTCGCCGTGGTTGATGATCGGGTTGTACCAGTCGGCGATGTAGATCGCGCCGTCGGGGCCCATCTTGATGTCGACGGGACGGAAGGCGACATGATTGGTGCGGATCAGGTCGGGGGCTTGGCGGGAGATGTATCCGGAGCCCGAGTCGGAGAGAACGAAGCGATTGACGCGGTGACCGCGGAAGTCATTGGTGAGGAGGTTGCCTTGCCAGTCATCGGGCAGATGACGGCCGGAAAGGATCTCGAGGCCGCACTGTTTGGGTTGTCCGGGGTTCAGACCGTGCATGATGCGGGTCACGTCTTTGGCGGTTGGAAACGCTTCGCCGGGAAAAACGTAGTTGACGCCTTCGCCATTGGCGCCGTCGGTGGCGAAGGACTGGCCCCATCGATCGACGAAGTGGCCCCACGGATTGATGAACCCGCGGGCGTAGACGTCGAGCTTGAGCGAATGCGGTTCGAAGCGCCAGATGCCGCCTGCTCCAAGTCGGCGCGGGCCCCACGGGGTTTCGACGTGGCTGTGAATGTAGATCGACTGATTGAAGTAGAGGCGACCGTCGGGGAGCCAGCGGAAGGTATGAATGATGTGATGCGTGTCTTCGGTGCCGAAGCCGCTGAGGACGACGCGCTGCGTGTCGGCCCGGCCGTCGCCATCGGTATCGACGAGGTGGAGCATCTCAGTGGAGTTGGCGACGTAGGCGCCGCCGTCGCCGGGGATGACGGCGGTAGGGACGAGCAGATTGCTGGTGAAGACGGTGCTCTTGTCCGCCTTGCCGTCGTGATCCGTGTCTTCGAGGACGACGATCTTGTCATCGGGCGTTTCGCCGGGCGCGATCATCGGATACAGACTTGCACAGGCGACCCAGAGCCGGCCTTTCTCGTCCCAGTTCATCTGCGTCGGGTTGACGATCATCGGGTCCGACGCGAAGAGACTGATCTCGAAACCGTCGGCGATTTGAAGTTCGGCCATCTCCTTCATCGGGTCGGGGTCGGGGACGCCGTCGATGGCGAAGATTGGCTGGACGAACAGAAGTAGTGCTAAGCCGCAAGCGGCGAGGAGGGCTTTCATCAGTGGGACTCCTTCGCGCGAAGGTCTGCGATCTGTTTGTCCTTCTGGTCGATGAGCGGATCGAACTGGGGAATCTCGACGGCGTTGCGACCCTGCTCGTGTTTGCGGAAGCCGAACAGATAGGTCGTGTTGGCGGGACGGTAGCGGTGAAAATAGAAATCGTTCTTTTCGATGATGAGCTTGCGGAGATCGTCATGCTTGGCGAAGTCGATCGGCGGCGTACCCGGCACGAGCGCGGCGGCAATAACATGCGCGGCACGCTGATAGCCGCTATCGGTCAGATGAATCTCGTTGTAAGTCAACGGGGGCTGCGACTTGTCGGCGTTGAGCAACGGGCCGATCAGGTCGACGTAGGTCAGATGTCGCGCCTCGGCGATTTCACGGAGGCGCTGGGCGTACATTTCGACGTTTTGTTGCTGTCGGGTCATGTCCGGCAGCGGCGGGCCGAGCGTCTCGACGGGCAGCGGGGAAAGCAGGACGAGGCGCGGCGTGACGGCGGTCATGTCGTCGAGCATGTGATTCAACTGATCGGTGAACGCCTGCAAGCCGGCCGCGCCGGCGTAGCTTTCATTGGCGCCATACGAGACGATGATGACGCTGGGTTTGAGGCGTTTGAGTTCGTTGATGAGGTTGTTGTAGCCGTCGATGGGCGGGCCGAAGTATGAGCGGGACTCGCCCCAGACGGTATCGCCGGACCATCCCAGGTTGCGAAAGCGGACATTGCGATCGGGATGGGCCAGTGTCAGGGCGGTTTCGATGTATCCCTTCTTGCCTTCGCGTTCGATGAAGGCGGAGCCGACAAGGGCGACGAGGTCGCCGTCCTTGAGGTCGGCGGGCTGAGCGCCGGCGGGTCGGCATGGGACAAAGGATGTAAAGAGGATCAGAGCAAGGAGGATGCGTCTCATGCGGTTCCTTTTCGTGCGTGGCGGGTCGGACGATGGAATGAGCGCCTCGGCGTGTGGTGAGCCGATCAGACATGATAAGGGGCCCACGGGCGATTGCCCAGCCCCGACAATGTCCGACTGGCCAAAGGGGCGGTCGGCGGGTAACGTGTTAGGGGTTGGCAAGGCAATGCGAGTGCGACGTTCATGACGCATGAAGCGAAGGTAACACGCAAGTACGATGTGTGGTCCAAGTTCTACGACCACACGTTCGGCAAGCTCGTGGAGCAGCGCGTGATGCGTGCGATCCGCGAGCTTCGCCCCGCGCCGGGCGAACGCGTGTTGGATATGGGCATCGGCACGGGCATGACGCTCGAACATTATCCGAATCACGTGCGGATCGTCGGCGTGGACATGAGCGCGGGCATGCTCCGGCAGGCCGCCCAGAAAGTTGAGCGACGCGGATTGACCAACGTCGAACTGGTGCAGGCCGACGCCTTGCGGACGCCCTTCGCCGACGCCAGCTTCGACCATATTCTCATCACGCACGTCATCAGCGTCGTACACGACCCGATCGGCCTGCTGCACGAAGCGGCCCGGCTCGTCAAACCCGGCGGCCGCGTCGTCCTGCTCAATCATTTTCAATCGACTCGACGCCTCGTCGCCGTCGCCGAGAAGGCCATCAACCCCTTGTGCATGCAGCTGGGTTGGCGGAGCGATCTGGCCTTAAGCGATCTTTTGGGCCGAACTCAGCTTCAGATGCAATATCAATTCAAGCTCAGCGCCGTCGATCTTTGGCGCATCGTCGTGCTCAGCCACGGCGTCGCCGACGAAGCGCCTGCACAAAACCTCGCCGCCTTCGCCTGCCAGCAGTCGGCGTAACGTGCGGGGATCAGGAGTCGGGGGTCAGGGATCGGTCGGAAGCGTGCACCAATCCGCTTGCTCCTGTGTCGCGGACAACTTATCATCGACGCAGTTATGGGTCGCGACCGATCATGGACGATGGGGCCTGGCATGACCGCACGTTTGGGTTTGAACAATCGACGCATACCGACTTCGCTTCTGGCCGCGCTGACGGCGATGCTCTGTCTCGGCGCCGCCGCTTCGCTCCGCGCCGCGGATAAACCCGCGCAAGTGCCGCCCGGCGAAAGCGGGCGCAACATCGATCACATGATTCAGCACAGCGCGACCGGCCTCATCGCGCCCGGCGCGCCTGTGCCGGCCGACGTCGAACTGGCAGGCAACGGCGTGTCGGCATGGATGGAGGGCCAGTCACACCGCATGCTGCTGACGGGCGATGTGCGCATCGCGATCGGCTCGTATGGGTTCAAAGCGGAGAAGGCCTTCGTCGTCATCACGCCGCGTTCGATCCCCGGCCTCGACGCCCGCGATGTGTCGGTCTACTTGGAGCATGTCACTGAACTGGGCGGGTACGGCCCGATCCAGCAGGAAGCCGGCCGACTGCTCGTGACCGCCACCGTCGTCGGCAAGGTCAAGCTCGAAACCGCCCTGCTCAAGCGCGAGGCGATGAACGGCGACAACCTGGTCGCCGCCGGACTGGCTCGCATCGAGCGCTATCGCAACGCGGTGGCGGCGAACACGAAGCCCATCGAGCCGGGCGATCCGCTCATTTCCGATCAGACGTTCGATCATCGCAAGGAGCGGCGGACGGAGCTGCGCGATGTGAAGCCCGAGACGCTGCCCCCGCCGCTGGTGATCAAGCCCAAGCCGACGACGCCGACGCCCGCACCGGGCGAAGCGATCGTGCCCGCCGCATCGTCGGCGGAAGCGCAGGTCGACTTCCACGCCGGCAAAGTCGTCTACAAGAAGGGCCCTGACGAAGCGTACGTCATCCTCATGGACAACATCGAGGTCATGTACGTCGATCCGAAAACGAACCGGCGGCTGAATCTGACGGCGGACAAGGCCGTGCTCTTCGTCTCGCAGCAGACGGCGGACAATCAGGCGACCAGCGCCCCGGCGTCGCAGATTCGCGGCGTGTATCTCGAAGACAATGTCATCGCCACCGATGGCCAGTACACGCTGCGCGGTCCGCGCATCTACTATGACATCGCCGACAATCGGGCCGTCGTGCTCGACGCCGTGTTCTACACATGGGACGTGCAGCGTCAGGTCCCGCTCTATGTCCGCGCGGAAAAGCTCAAGCAGCACTCGGGTGAGAAATGGTCGGCGGACAACGCCAAGCTCACGACGAGCGAATTCTTCGAGCCGCACTTCGCCATCGGGGCAAAGTCGCTGACCGTCACCGCTGACGAAGCCCCCGGCGGGGAGCGCGAGTACAAGTACACGGCCGAGGGCATGACCGCCGACGTCGGTTCGCACAGCGTCTTCCTCTGGCCCAAGATGACGGGCAACGCCACCGACACCGCGCTCAAGTCGATCAACGTCGGCGCGTCCAATCGCCGCGGGGCGATCTTCGAAACCAAGTGGGACCTGTTCAACCTGATCGATCAGCCCAAGCCCAACGGCGTCGACGCCGAACTGCTCGTCGACGGCTACACCAAGCGCGGGCCGGCCATCGGGCTCGATATGAACTACGACGTGCCCAATGCCTATGGCTCGCTCGAAAGCTACTACATTCATGACGACGGCGAAGACCGGCCCAGCGGGCGCAACGACATCGACCCGCAGGCCGAGAACCGCGGCCGCATCAATTGGCGTCATCGGCATCAGCTTCCCGACAACTGGGAGGCGACAGCGGAGCTGAGCTATCTGTCCGACCCGACGTTCCTGGAGGAGTTCTTCACGCAGGACGCGCTGGCGTCCAAGGAATACGAATCGCTCATCTATCTCAAGCAGCAGCGCGAGGATTGGGCGTTCACCTTCCTGACCAAGTATGACCTACAGGACTTCGTAGCCCAGTCCGATCTGCTTCAGACGCGCGGCAACGTCGCCGCCGGAACCGGCATCGGCGCCACGCCCGGCGGCTACACCACCGACAAACTCCCCGAAATCGCCTACTACCGCATCGGCACCAGTCTCTGGGACGATCGCCTGAGTTGGTACAGCGAGAACCGCGCTTCGGTCATGCGCCTGAATCTGCCCAAGGATCAACCCGGCCAGCGCGGATTCACGCCTGCTCAGTCCGTCGCCCTCTTCGGTATCGCCTCCAACACCACCCCCTTCGACGTCGCCTACGCCGGTCTGGGTCTCGATGAGCAGACCCGCTACCGCATCGACTCGCGCCAGGAACTCGACGCCCCGCTGCACATCGGCGACGTCAACATTACGCCGTATGTCGTCGGCCGTGTGACTGGTTATGACGATGACTTTGCGACGTACGGCGGGTCGGACGATGCAGTGCGGCTCTGGGGCGGCGGCGGTCTGCGTGCGTCGACCGCGTTCTGCAAGACCTACGGCGACGTCGACAGCGCCCTGTTCGACCTGCACAAGATCCGTCACATCATCGAACCGTCCGTCAATCTGCTCTACGCACAGACGACGATCAATCAGGAGGAACTGCCGGTCTACGACTATGGCGTCGAGTCGCTCGCCGAGGGCGGCATCGTGCAGTTCGGCCTTCGCAACACGCTGCAGACCCAGCGCGGCGGACCCAGCAACTGGCGCACCGTCGATTGGCTCCGCATCGAAACCGACTTCGTCATGGCCACCGGCGAAACACAGCGCGAATCGCACATCGCCCGGTTCTTCGACTATCGCCCCGAGATGAGTCTCTACGATAACTTCCTCTACAACGAAGTCGCTTGGCAGGTCACCGACACCTTCGCCGCCATGACCGAAGTCAACTACAACCTCGACCGCAATGAGATCGAGCAGTGGAACATCGGCTTCCAGCTTGATCACGACCCCCGCCTCTCCAGCTTCACCACCCTCCGACTCATCGACGAAGTCGACAGCTTCATCCTGTCCTACGGCTTCGAATACATGCTCACGCCCAAGTACCAGATCGCCTTCAGCCAGGCCTTCGACATTCACCGAAGTCAGACCCGCAACATCACGCTGACCGTCACACGCCGGCTGCCCCGCTGGCTGCTCATGGTCGCCTTTGACTTCGATACCGTCGGCGACGTGTCGAGCATCGGCATCGCCCTGGCGCCCGAAGGCATTCACGGCCCCGGCTCCGTCACGCGCAACCCCTTCCTGATGCGCTGATCGCGCAGGCATTGCACATGCTCAAAGCTCACCGTTCCATCACCGCCCCGCATGGCTTCCGCGCCGCCGCCGGTCCCTTCGGCATCAAGGCCTCCGGCAAAAGCGATCTGTGCCTGATCGTCGCCGATGCCCCGTGCGCCGCCGCCGCCATGTTCACGCAAAACAAGATTCCCTCCGAGCCCGTGCAGCTTGGCCGCAAGCACATGAAGGGCGGATCGCTGCAGGCGATCGTCATCAACTCCGGCTGCGCCAACGCCTCGACCGGCAAGCCGGGCCTCGAAGACGCGTTGACCATGTGCACCGCCGTCGCCAAGCATGTCGGATGCAAACCCCAGCAGGTGCTCGCCTGTTCGACGGGCATCATCGGCCGCCGTCTGCCGATGGACAAAATCAACAAAGGAATCGACACGCTCGTGGGCCGGCTCAATCGCGGGTCGCGCCCCGATGCCGACGCCGCCGCCGCGATCATGACCACCGACCTCGTCGCCAAGCCCGCCCTCCGCAAGCTCGACCTCGGCGGCAAACCCGTCACGATCGGCGGCATCGCCAAGGGCTCGGGCATGATCGCGCCGAACATGGCGACCATGCTCGGCTTCATCACCACCGACGCCGCCATCTCCGTCCCGCTTCTCCGCGCCGCCCTCAAGGACGCCGTCAATGCCGACGCCTCCTTCAACCGCATCAGCGTCGACACCGACACGAGCCCGTCCGACACCGTCGCCGTGCTCGCCAGCGGGTTGGCCGGCCACGCGCCGATCAAGACGCGCGGCGCCGCCTACAGGAAATTCGCCGACGCCCTCGCCGACCTCTGCCGCGACCTGGCTTATCAGATCATCTCCGACGGCGAAGGCGTCACGCGCGTCATCCGTGTCAAAGTCGAAGCCGCCAAGTCCCCCGCCGATGCGCTCAAGGTCGCGCGCACCGTCGCCGACTCGCCGCTGGTCAAAACCGCCGTGCACGGCGGCGACCCCAACTGGGGCCGGCTCACCGCCGCCGCCGGCCGCTCCGGCGCCGCCGTCGTCGCCAACAAACTCCGCGTCAACATCGGCGCGATCGAAGTCTACCGCGACGGCCAGCCGACTTCCGCCGACCTGCACGCCCTCGGCCGACTCATGCGCCAGCCCGAAGTCGTCATCACGCTCGCCCTGGGCATGGGCAAATCCCGCTGCGAATTCCTCGGCTGCGACCTGAGCCGTGAATACATCACCATCAACGCCGATTATCACACGTGATGACGCCTATGCTTTGGGCTCGTGAGGCCCGCGCATGAGCATGTATCCCGTCAAGAGCATCGTCATCCAGAAATGGGGTCCGCTCCCGCGCTATCGCCATAGTCTGCCCGGCCGCCGCATCGCGCTGGCCGGTTGCCGTCGACTCGCCCGCAAGCTCATCGCAGAGGCCCACGCCCTCAAATCGCTGGGCGATCACGAACTGCTCTCGCGATCGCAACTGCACTACGCCCGGCCGATCAAGACGCGGGACGTGGATGCCGACTGCTCCAACTTCCCGCTCGTGCTGGAGGCGATCCGCCGGCAGACGACGTTCCGCCTGCACGTCAATCAGGTCGTCGCAGCCATCGCGATGCGGCGGGGATGGATGATCGAACTGGCGACCGGCGAAGGCAAGACGCTCGCCGCCCTGCTCACCGCCTGCTCCTACGCCCTCGATCATTTCCCCGTGCATGTGTTCACCGCCAATGAATACCTCGCCGAGCGCGACAGCGAACTGGGCGCACAGGTTGCCGAACGCATGGGCCTCACCGCGGCGTTCCTTGATCCCAAGGCCGACCCTGAAGCGAAGAAGAAGCTCTACCGCAAGTCGATGCTTTACTCGACGCTGCACGAAGTCGCCTTCGACTGGCTGCGCGACCGCATCGCCATCTCGCGCCACGGCGCCATGCCTTCGATGCCCCGCCTGCGCGTCGCGCTCGTCGACGAAGCGGACATGGTGATGATCGACGAGGCCCGCACGCCGATGCTGCTGTCCGAGTCCGTCGCCGGCGCGGCCAGCCGCACGCCGCTGTTCAAGTGGGCCTACGAAGTCACCGCCCCGCTCCGCCCCGAAATCGACTTTGACATCCTCGGCCCCGGCCAGGTCGCGCTCACCCCCGAAGGCCGCCGCCTCATCACGCGCGACCTATCCACCGAGCAGGCCATCACCGCCGAAGCCGCCGTCCTCGCCGCCCTACGGGCGCGACTCTTTTTCCGCCGCAACGTCAACTACATCGTCGACGAGGAGAACGAAGAGATCGTCATCGTCGACGAAAAGACCGGCCGCCGCATGCCCGGGCGCCGGTGGTCTGACGGACTATACGAAGCGATCACGCTGCGCGAAGGCCTGCCGCTCGACGGCCCGACGCGCCATCTTGCGCAGGTCACCGTGCAGCAGTTTCTATGGCAGTACGAACGTCTGTGCGGTTGCAGCGGCACGATGTTCAACGCCGCGCGGGAGATTTACTGCGTGTACGGACAGCGGACGATGCCGGTGCCGACGCATCAGAAGTGCCGGCGCGTCGGCTGGCCGACGATCGTGTACACCACGCCGATCGAGCAGTTCCGCGCCGCCGCCGAGGAAATCCGCAAGGTGCGCGACGCCGGTCGATCCGTGCTCGTGGGCACGACGCACATCGCCACCAGTCAGCGCCTCTCCGCACTGCTCGACGAAATGAATATCGAGCATCACGTGCTCAACGCATTTTCCGACAAGGACGAATCGGAGATCATCGCGCGTGCCGGTCAACCGGGCGCTGTGACGATCGCCACGAACATGGCCGGTCGCGGCACGGACATCAAGCTCGACCCAGCCGTGCGCGAAGCCGGCGGATTGCATGTCGTCAGTCTCCAGCGTCACGAATCGGCCCGCGTCGATCGCCAGCTCGTCGGTCGATGCGCCCGGCAAGGCGATCCCGGGTCGTTTCAGTTCATCCTCTGCCTTCAGGACCCGCTGCTCAAGGACCACGCCCCGGACAAGCGTCTCCGCCGCCGCCCGCGCCGCCGCCGCTTCGGCGAGCCGCTGCGCGACTGGCGGCTCTACTGGCTCTGGACCCTCACGCAGAAAGAGGTCGAGGCCTCGCACCGCGACGCCCGCGTGCAGCTCATCCTCCAGCAGAACGAGCTTGAAAAGATGCTCGGCAAGCCGGATTACTTCTGAGCCCGGCCGCCATATCATGTGCGGATGACCACGACCGCCTACCTCGACTCCAACGCCACAAGTCGTCCCGCTCCCGAAGTTGTCGAAGCGATGCTCGTCATGTTGCGCGACGAGTGGGCGAACCCCTCGAGCGTGCACCGCTTCGGTCAGCAGGCGCGACAGCGTGTCGAACTCGCCCGCGAGCAGGTCTGCCGGCTCATCAACTGCCGACCCCGCGAACTCGTCTTCACCAGCGGCGCCACCGAGTCCAACAACCTCGCCATCCGCGGCATGCTCGCGGCAAGACCCAACCGCCGCACCGTCATCACCACGCGACTCGAACATTCCGCCGTGCGACAGCCGTGCGCCCGGCTCGCCGAGATTGACGGCTACAACGTCATCTATCTGCCCGTCGACATCGACGGCCTCGTCGACCTGAACGCGCTCGATGAGCATCTGCGCAGCAACGCAAACGACGTGGCGCTGGTGGCGATTCACTGGATCAATAACGAAACCGGCACGATTCAACCCATCGAGCGCATCGGCGAGTTGTGCGCTCAGCACGGCGTGCCGTTCTTCTCGGATGCGACGCAGGCCATCGGCAAAGTGCCTTGCGATCTGGCGAAACTGCCCTTCGCCGCCATGAGCTTCGCCGGTCATAAATTCCACGGCCCCAAGGGCTCCGGCGGCCTGTTCATCCGACGCGGCACCGGACTCGTTCCGCAAACCCTCGGCGGACCGCACGAACGCGAACGACGCGGCGGCACCGAGAACACGCCCGGCATCGTCGGCCTCGGCGTGGCGTGCGAACTGGCTCAGCAGTTTCTCGCCTCCGACGGCCCGGTCGTCGGCAAGGCCCGTCGAGATCGACTCGAACGTGCGATTCTAGACGAAGTCCCCGGCAGCGTGCTCAACTCGGCCGGCGCGCCGCGACTTTGGAACACGACGAACATCGGATTCCCCCCGCTCGAGTCGGAGGCGATTCTCGTGCTGCTCAGCGAGCGCGGCATCTGCGCCGCGGCAGGCGCGGCCTGTTCCAGCGGATCGCTCGAACCCTCGCCGGTGCTGCTCGCACAGGGCATCGAGGAAGCCGTCGCACATGGGTCCATCCGCCTGAGTCTTTCGCGCTACACGACCGATGAGGAAATCGACTATGCCATCGCCACGGTGCCGCGGGCCATCGAGCGATTGCGAGCTTCCATGCCCGCTGACAAAGGCAAGGTACGAGCATGATGCGACGGATCGGCACGCTGATGTGGGTCATGGCGATCAGCGCCGCGGCGATCGGAGCCGAGGCGGGGACCGGCGCGGACGCCAAGCCCGAGTCGCCCTGGAAGCAGATCAATCCCGCGCCGTTCAAGGTCACGGCCGACCTCGCCGGCAACTATGAATCAACGGAGATGTGGCCGGTCGGCGTGCATCTTGATGAGTGGAACACGACGACCCTTCACGTCGTGACCGGCATCCCGCAGGGCACGGCCGTCCATAAAGGCGACAACCTCATCCGTTTCGACACGACCGACCTGGACCGGATCATCACCGACACGAAGATGAACCAGCAGGTCACGTCTGCGAACATCGCGGCGCTCAGGGAGGATGTGCGCTTAAGCGAGATTTCCCTGCCGCTGGAGCAGAAAGGCGCGAAGGATGATCTGGATCGCGCGAAGGCCGACTACGCCAGTTACCTGAAAGTCGACCGCGCGGCGACGCAGCGCGAGGCGGAGCAGAACCTCAAGCAGGCCCAGCACACGCTCGCCTACGCGCAGGAAGAACTGAATCAGCTCAAGAAGATGTACGATGCGGACGACCTGACCGAAGAGACGGAGGAGATCATCCTCAAACGACAGCAGTGGGCGGTCGAGGCAGCGAGTTTCGGACTCGACCGGGTGGCGCTTCAGACCGAGCGCACGCTCAATGTCATCCTTCCCCGGCGCGATGAGGATTGGAAGGATCGGCTCAAGGATACGGAAGTCGCGCTGGACCGGTCGCAGACGCTTTCGCCGCTGACGCTTTCGCAGAAGAAGATCACGCTCGCCAAGATGCAGCAGGACTACGATCGGTCCGTCGCGGTGCTCGAGCGGCTGATGCGCGACCGGGCAAATCTGTACGTCAATGCGCCGGCGGACGGCGTCGTGTATTACGGGCGCTATGAAGCCGGCGGATGGAAGGACGCGGCGGCGGTGGCGGCGAACATGCGGCTCGACGGCGGGTTCCGCCCCAATGTCACGCTCGTCACGATCGTCGACAATCAGAAACTGCGCGTGCATGCCTCGGCGCCGGAGAAGATGCTCTATCGCGTTTCGCCGAAGATGATCGGCTGGGCGACGCCGGCGGGACTGCCCGATGCGGCGCAGCGCGTGACGGTCGAATCGGTCGACCCGGTAAGCGTCACGCCCGGGCAGTACGAGGTGACGCTCAAGCTCGAAGGCCCCGCGCCGATGGTCAACGCGAGCATGACGTGCAATATCCGTCTGACGAGCTTTTCCGATGACAAGGCGCTGACGGTGCCGCTGTCGGCGTTGAATCTCGACGACCCCTTGAGCCCCCGGCTTCAGGTGCGCGGCGAGAAGGACAGCGTGATCACCCGACCGGTGAAGATCGGCTGGCGCACGGACACGCAGGCGCAGATCGTCGAGGGCCTCAAGGCGGGCGAATGGGTCCGCACCCGGTTCGACGCGGCCGCCAAAGAGAACGCCGGCTGATGCGAGCACGTGCCTTCATTGCGATCTGCGCGGCGGCAATCTTCGCCGGCTGCGCGACGACGAAGCCGCTGCCAAAACCCGCGGCGATCGATCCGCCCCCGCCCAGCGAGATTCACGCGGCGATCGACCGCGGCGTGACGTTCCTGCTCGACACGCAGAACAAGGACGGCTCATGGGGCACGCCGACGAAGACGAAGGAACTCAACATCTATGCGCCGATTCCGGGGGCGCATCAGGCGTTTCGCGCGGCGGTGACGAGCATGTGCATCAGCGCCCTGATCGATACGGGCAAGGCGCACGAACCGGCCGTCGCCGCGGCGCTGGATCGGGCGGAGGCGTGGCTGTTCAAAGAACTGCCGCACGTCAAACGCGCCAACACGATGGCGCTCTACAACAACTGGACTCACACGTACTCGATTCAGGCGTTGGTCCGGCTTCGCACGCTCAAACCCGACGATGCAAGCCGGCGACAGATCATCGATGATCTCGTCGCGTCGCAGATCGATCGGCTGACGCGCTATGAGTATGTCGATGGCGGATGGGGCTACTACGACTTTTATCAGGAGACGCAGCGGCCTGGCAGCCCGTCGGACAGTTTCGTGACGGCGGCGGTCATGGTCGCGCTGCGCGAAGCGCAGGACGCCGGCTACACGATCCCCCCCCGCCTCATCGAGCGCGGGCTCGGCTCGATCGAACACCAGCGTAAACCCGACAACACGTATCTTTACAGCGGGAATTTCGACAATTATCCGATGCGGCCCATCAACCGTCCGCCGGGTTCGCTGGGACGGTCGCAGGCGTGCAACGCGGCGCTGCGGCTTTGGGGCGATACGTCGATCACCGATGACATCCTCAAGACCTGGCTCGACCGCCTGTTCGCCCGTAACGGCTGGCTCTCCAACGGCCGCAAGCGCCCGGTGCCGCACGAAGCGCCTTTCCAGGTGGCGGGTTACTTTTTCTACTTCGGACACTACTACGCGGGCTTCTGCATCGACGCCCTGCCGCCGACGCAGCGGCCGTTCTATCAGGATCACCTGGCCCGCGTGCTGCTGACGCTTCAGGAAAAGGACGGCTCATGGTGGGACTTCCCGTTCTACAACTATCACCAGCAGTACGGCACCGCCTTCGCGCTGATGACGCTGACGCGCTGCGAGCACGACACAGGTGTGCCGGTGGCGAGCAAATAGCCATGCAACGACATGTGCGATTCATACTGATCGCGGGATTGATGTGGGTCACGAGCGTCCATGCGGACGACTGGCCGGCGTGGCGCGGCGTGCGGGGGGACGGGGTCAGTTACGAGCGCGGACTACCCATCGAATGGGACGGGGCCAGGAATGTGATCTGGAAGACGGCGATGCCGGGGCCGGGAAATTCGTCGCCGATCGTGTGGAAGGATCGCGTTTTCATCACGACCGCGTTGGACAAGGGCAAGCGCCGGGCGGTGGTGTGTCTGGATCGCGCGACTGGCAAGACGATCTGGATCAGCTCCATCGATTTCGCCGGCGACGAGCCGACGCACGATGACAATCCGTATTGCTCGGCGACGCCGACGACGGACGGCGATGCGGTGTACGCATGGTTCGGGTCGGCGGGGATGATCGCGTACGACATGAACGGTCAGGAGCTTTGGCGTCGCGACCTCGGGCCGGTGCGGCATCAATGGGGCAATGCATCGAGCCCGGTGCTGCTTGAGGACATGGTGATCGTGCACGTGGGCCCGAGCGTCAAGCCGTTCATGATCGCGCTCAACAAGCGGACGGGGCAGACGATCTGGGAGCACGCGTTGCCGGAAGAAGCTTGCAAGGACGAGAAGGAGTACAAGGGGTCGTGGTCCACGCCGATGATCGTCGAGCACGACGATCAGAAGGAAATGATCATGTCGTTGCCGGGTTGGGTCATGGGGTTCAACCCGTATTCGGGTCAGGAGTACTGGCGCTGCGGCGGGCTGAGCGATCTGGTGTACACCTCGCCGCTCGTCAATGACAAGTACGTCATCGCCATGAGCGGCTTCACCGGCCCGGCGATCGGGCTGCGCCGCCCCGGCGCCGAGGCGCGCGGCGACATCACGGCGACGCATCGACTTTGGCGCGTCGAGAAAAACGCACAACGCGTCGGTACCGGCGTGCTGCTCGACAGCAACGTGTTCATGCTCGACGACCCGGGCATCGCGCGCTGCATCGACGCGGCGAGCGGGAACGTCATCTGGGAGCAGCGGGTCGGCGCATCGTCATGGGGCTCGATGCTGCTGGGGCTGCATCGGCTTTATGTGACCGACCAGATGGGCGTGACGCATGTGCTCGTGCCGAGTCGCGAATTTAACGAAGTGGCGAAAAATCCGCTCGGCGACAAGGAGCGCACCCGCGCCACACCGGCGTTCAGCGATGGTCAGATCTTCATCCGCACGTACGAAAATCTTTACTGCATCGGCACGCGGCGGGAATAGCGAATTCAACATGAGTAAGCCGGGAATTTTGCCACGAAGGCGCGAAGACGCGAAGGAAGGCAAAAGCGGCGAAAGGCATTGCAAATCCCTGCTTCTGTCTTACTTCGCGTCTTCGCGCCTTCATGGCTGACCGTCTTTTCAGTTTTGTGCCCTGGCGCTACGTCGTTCCCAAAACACGTGTCCTCATTCCGCGGCGAGCGGGTCGCGCGGGGTTTCGGGCGACGGCGGGATCGGGCGGCTGTTGGCGGTGACGATCTGGTGGGCGAGTTTGGTGGAGCAGAGCTTGATGACGTCCAGCGCGCGGTAGTGACCGGGGACGACGACTTCGAGTTTCGGCCGATCGATCGTGCGGAGGATCGCGCGGGCGACGCGGTCGGGGGTGATGGCGTGGCGCAACGCCTGCGGGGCGAGGGCGGCGTAGCTGGGCTTGTCGAAAAAGGCGGTGTCGACAATACCCGGCAAGACCACCGAAAACCGCAGCGGCGTCCGGGCATGCTCGCCGGCAAGACTCTGCGTCAGCGCGACGACCGCCGCCTTCGCGGCGGCGTACCCGGCGTGTCCCCACGGCCCCATGCGCGCCGCGATCGAGGCGAGATTGATGATGTGCCCGCCGCCGTGATCGAGCATCGCCTGCCGCACGCTGTGAATGCACCAGAGCGTGCCGAAGTAGTTGACGCGCATGAGCCGATCGTGATCATCAAGGGTCATATCGGCGAAGGCCTGATACTGGCCGTACCCCGCGGCGTTGACAAGCACGCGCGGCGGGCCGTGTCGGTCGATGATCTGAGCGAAGCGCGTCTGCACCATCTGCCGCTGCGACACATCGAGCGGATAGGCGAAGCTGGGGGCATGCGCGACAAGCTCGCGCGCCACGGGCGCGAGCCGATCGTCCCGCCGGGCCAGAAGCACGGTCGTGTATCCGCGCCGGGCGAGGGCCTGTGCGGTCGCGCGGCCGATACCGCTGGAGGCGCCGGTGATGACGGCCAGCGGGGCGGTCGCGTTGTGTTGTGCGTTCGTGACTGGGTACATCAACCACCGGTGCTCGAAAGGTCGCTCGCCGCCGCCACGGGGTCCCCGAACAGCGCCCGCCCGACGCGGACGATGTTGGCGCCGCACTCGATGGCGACCTCGAAATCATCGGTCATGCCCATCGAAAGAATGTTGAAATCCCTGCCGTACACGCCTTCGGTCCGCATGTCGTTGAACAGTTCAGCCGTACGCTCAAAGACCGGGCGGCTGTGCTCGGGATTGTCGGATTGAGGGGCGATGGCCATGATGCCGCGCAGTTTAAGATGAATCATCGTCTGAATCTGCTCGGCCAGGTGCCCCACCGCCGCCGGCGCGAGCCCGAACTTCTGGGCCTCCCCGGCCGTGTTGACCTGAAGCAGAACTTCGACCTCGTGATCGAGTTTGCCGGCGTGTGACTGAATTTCCTCGGCGAGGCGGAGACTGTCGACGGAATGCACAAGTTTGATCAAGGGCAGAGCCGCCTTGACCTTGTTGCGCTGCAGATGCCCGATCATGTGCCATCGGACCTGCGCGGGCATGTCGCTGCGGCCGCTGGAAAGCATGCGATGGCGGGCGAGGAACTCCTCGGTGGTGGCGACGCGCTGCTGAAGCTGCTGGACCTTGCTTTCGCCCAGGTCGCAGTGGCCCAGTTCGATGAGCTGGCGGATTTGCGTGGGGCTGGCCATTTTCGTGACCGCCACGGCCACGATATCCTCCGCGCGGCGACCGCTGCGCTCGGCGGCGGCTCCGACGCGGTCCATGAGCTGCCGGTAGCGCTCCTTGAGTTGATTGCGGGAAACCATAGGCGCCGATCCCCTGCCGTTGATCGCTTCTACCGTTGAGGATAGACGACTTGGGCGCATCGCTCAAGTCATCGCATTCCCGCACGGCCGTTCCCGCCCATCCATGAAAAAAGGCCACCCCGTCGCGGGATGGCCTTGATCGCCATATCAGAACGGGCGTCGGATCACTTGTCCTTGCCTTCGGCCGGACCATGCTTGGGCCGATCGCCTTCGCCGCCGCGGGGGCCGCCGTCACGCGGACCGCCTTCGCGCGGACCGTCGGGACGCATCGCCGCCGCCTTTTCCTTGAGCTTGGCGGCCTGCTCAGGGGTCAGCACGGCCGAAATCTTCTCGATCAGGTCACGCGGATTGGGGCCCTTTTCCATGATCTCGCGAATCTGCTTGCCGACGGCCATCGCCGCTTCGCGATCCTTGGCCTCGCGCGCCGCCTTCATCTTTTCAAAGAGCGGCTCCAGCTCCGCCTTGTGCTCCTCATGGAACTTTTTCATCTCTTCGCCGAAGGCCGCGACGATCTCATGGACCTTGCCCTTCTGATCGTCGGTGAGGTTCAAGTCCTTGAGCAGACCCATGATCCGCTCGCCGGGGCGGTGTTCGCCGTCGCCGGGGCCGTCGGGCCGGTGCGGGCGGTCGCCTTCGGCATGCCGGGGCCGATCGCCCTCGGCGGGCTTCTTGTCTTCGGCGCGGAGCGCCATGGTGAACGTCAGAACGCAGATCATCATCGCCGTGAGCAGCTTCATGAGCGGATCTCCGAAAGGGTTGTTTCCGAAAGGTGTTTCCACAAGGCCAACGTTAATCACACGCGGGTATTGCCGATCTTTACGCATCGTCCCGCCGCCTTGTCGTGTCGGATGCATGTCTCTATGATCCCGTACCAATTTAGTCCGGTTTATCAGACGAAGGAAGCCCATGGCCCTTACCAAGCAGGACATTGTCGAATCGCTCAAGCGGGTGCACGAACCCCGGAGCCAGCAGGATATTGTGACGCTCAACATGGTGGCGAACGTGGCGTATTGCGATGGCAACGTCGCTCTGCGGATCGCCGCTGCGGACATGCTCCGCGACCGGATCCGTAACGACATCATGGCCGCCGTCCGCACGCTCGGCCCGGAGATCAAGCGGATCGACATCGACTTCGTCAATCCGCCCGCCCCCCCGTCCGCCCAGCACAACGCCCGCAAGGACAACCCTCTGCCCAAGGTGCGTCACGTCGTCGCCGTCGGAGCGGGCAAGGGCGGCGTCGGCAAGAGCACCGTGTCCGTCAACCTCGCCGTCGGCCTCGCCCGGCGGGGGCTGCGCGTCGGGCTGCTCGATGGCGACATCTACGGCCCGTCGGCGCCGACGCTGCTGGACCTGCATGCAGCCCAGCTCACCGGGTCGCAGCAGACGCTCTACCCCTTCGAGGTGCACGGCATCAAGGCGATGACCATCGGCAAGATGGTCGAGCCGGAGAAGCCGCTCATCTGGCGCGGCCCGATGGCGCACGGGGCCTTCCGCCAACTCGCCCTTCAAACCGATTGGGGCGATCTGGATTTTCTGATCATCGATCTGCCGCCGGGCACGGGCGATGTGCCGCTTACGATGGCGCAGATGGTGCCGCTCACCGGCGCGGTGATCATCTGCACGCCGCAGAAAGTCGCGCAGGATGACGCCGTCCGCGCCGCGGCGATGTTCAAGCAGCTTGAGGTCGATGTGCTGGGCGTCGTCGAGAACATGAGCTACTTCATCGGCGACGACGGCAAGGAGTACGACATTTTCGGCAAAGGCGGCGCGACGCAGATGGCCCAGCGCCTCGGGCTCCCCGTCCTGGGCCAGGTCCCCATCAGCATGCCCCTCCGCGCCAACTCCGACGCCGGCAATCCGACCGCGAACTTTGACGATGACAAACTCGCCGCCGAACTCAACGCCCTCGTCGACCGCTTCCTCGAACAGATCGAAGCCCACGACGCCGAAACCGAAGCGCCGACGTTGAGCATTCACTGATCGACAAATGTCAATCCGGCGGGCAATAATGAAGCTGCTTTTCGGGACATTTTTTCATCAAATCTTCGACGATTTTGAATCCCTCGGGCGACTCGGCAGCCACCCATTTGATACCATCCGTCGAATACAGCCGACCTTGGAATGCTTCTTCATAAAACTCTGCATCCGCGTCCTGCTTTGCCAGCCGCGCGTCGAGTTTCGCCTTCACTTGCGGTTCATATTTCTCGTAATAACCAATGAACCGATTGTTGTCACCGCAGTCGTTGCATGTAAAAAAGTGCGCCCGCACCGCGTCATTACCCGCCGCGCTCTTGATGGGTGGAATCTTCGTCGCTGAATCGACGAAGTATTCTTTGGTCTTCACGTCGTAGAAGTATGCCTTACCCGGGTCCACCGCCTTCGCTTTTCCCTGCGGTCCGCCAATGGCGCCGCCGCCCGCGCCCGGCACAACATCCGGCACCTTCTCCCCCGCCTTTTTGAGCTGATCCTTCGCCGTATCGAGGTCAACGAATTCGACGTGGCCGTCGCCATAGCCGACGTTGACGCCTTCGTCCGTTTCGTCGGTGATCTTTTCGTAGACGAGAATCTCGTCCGCCTTCGGCTCCGCGCCCGCCTTGACCGGGCGATAGACGTAGTCGCTGTGCTCATTGACCCACTTGGCCTTGGCCTCCGCTGAGTCAAACTGATCGGGAACCTCGCCGCGATGCTCGTGCTTCACAAACGCCTTCGGCTCGAGCAGGCCGTCTTTGACTAGCCTGCCCATATCCGGCGGATACTTTCCATCGTGCATCGTGGACCATTGAATCAACGCGATTTCGATCTGCTTGATGTTGTTGGCGCTAACCGTCCGATTCGCCACCACGCGCGCCCGGCCAAGCGACGGCATGATGATGCCCGCCGCGAAGCTCGTCGAGGCGACGGACATCAATCCTGATGGCGAAAGCATATCCGCGCCGGGGAAGGGCACGAGGCCGTCCTCGTGGTAACCCGTCGCGTCGGTCCATGAAGTCCGCATCGACGGCGTGAGATGCGCCATCAGCTTCGCCGTATCGGGCATCAATCGCATCGGATCGAACCCGCCGTTGGCCGGGAGGAACTGCTGCATCATCTGAAGGTACGCCGCGATCTGGCTCAGCGTCATCGGCGCGACCTTCGGCAGATCGGAAAACGCCACACTGTTGAACTCCGTGCGGTCGAGCCGTTTCGTCAGGGCGATGAAGTCGGCGTTGTCCGTGATCGGACTCATCTCCACGCTGTCAAAACCGATGCGCGAGCTGACCGCGGCGGGCGAGAGCGAGAAATAGAACCGCTGCTTGTGAATCGCCCACGCCGGGCTGAACATCGGGAAGTTCAGATACGTGACCATCGCGTCGCCCGCCGGGCTGCGCTGAAGCTTCACATTGACCGGCCCGTTCTCGTTCGCCAGCGCCTTGTTGAGCTTGTCCTCCATGATCTTCAGCGACCCGTCAAGCTTGTTGGCGTCGCGCAGGAAGTTGACCAGCATGAGGTTCATGCCCATCGGCCCCGCCGCCGAGAAATCCCCGTACATCAGCCACTGCGACCCGAGCGTCGCCAGCACGTCCTTCTCCAGATCGACGCCCAGAAACTCCTTCGTCTGCGCCACCGACTGATTGAAATTCGCTTCGTCCTCCGGCGATAGCTCATGCACCATCTGCCGGATCATCGGCATGATGCCCGCCACGTCGAACTTCCCCGCGATCATCCACGTCGCCGTCCGCGGCGCCACCTTGAGCACTTCCTTATCGAGCGCCGGCCCGTCGAGCAGCGTGAGAAAACCCTTGCGCGGGGCCGGGGCTTCGATCCACTGCCGATCCCGCCAATCCTGTCCCTCGAACAACCCCGATGAGGCGATGCGCCCGACGGCGTCGAGTCCCGACATCGCGAAAAACTTCCTGGCCTTCTCGAAATCCTCATTGTTCGTCCGCTTGGCCTTGGTGCGCTCCTGCTCCGTCAGGTCCATCACCAGCTTCAACCCCGTCGTCACATCCAGATACGACACCGTCATCGCCTTGTCGCCGCCGACGACGCTCATCGCTTCCTTGAACCGATCGTTGTCCGTCAGCGCCGGCGACGCGGGCGTGCTTCCGTCGCCGAGTCCGAGCCGGGCCAGGTGCGCCGCGTCGAGCCGTTTGTTCACAAGAGCGACCACCTCGCCGCGCTGAATCAGCGTGAGGTTCTTTTCGAGCATCTTCGGATCGGTTTCGAGCAATCCCTTGACATGCTCGTGCAGCGCCGCCGCCTCGGCCCCGGCGTGACAGATCATGGCGAAGCGAAGCTGATCGTCCTTGGCCGTCTCGCCCCGATCGACGCCGCCGATGTAAATCGCCCAACCCTTGTGCATCATCATCGGCGCCAAGGCGAACAGATGCTTCGCCGTCGCCAGCCCCGCCTCGTCCTTGTCCGCCTCAAGCTGCGGCACGATCATCGCCTCTAGGTTCCCCAACAGATCCCACGAATCGATCATCCCCTTCAAATGCGACTGCGCGTAGGCGTCGCCCGCCGTCTCCGTCCCGCTCCAGCCGGCGTACACGATCGCGTCGCCGGGAATCTCATTGTCCAGCGGGGCGGCGAACGTGACCGAACAGGCAACCATCAGCACGATCATGACGCGCGCGGCAATCTGGATGAATCTTGTCATGCGAACCTCCCGGTGAAAGTGTGGACCTCTGATCGGGCTCCATCGTATCACCGCCGCGTCTACAATGCACACCCGCTTTCGCCGGAGCCCCGCCATCGAACCCGTGCAGGTCATCCTCATCGCCCTGATCATCGCCAGCGGGGCCGCCCTCCAGTCCGCCGTCGGTTTCGGGTTCGGCCTCTTCGCCACCCCGCTGCTGCTTTTCATCGGCCTGCCCGCTCCGCAGGCCGTGCCGACCACCGCGATCGTCGCCCTTGTCCAGACCGGCGTCGCCGCATGGAAACTGCGGCACGAAGTCCAATGGCGCCTTGCTGTTGCGCTGGCGCTCGTCGCCATGACGATGCAGCCGGTCGGTGCGTGGCTGTTGAGCGTGCTGGTCAGCTACGGCCCGTCGGTCGTGCAGCAGGTCATCAGCGCGATCGTACTCGGGGCCGTGCTCGTGCAGGCGTGGGTCCGCCCGCATCCGAGTCCGAAGCTGCACATCGCCTGGGGCATCGCGGCGATGATTGCAGCAGGGCTCATGCACGGACTCTGCGGCATGAGCGGGCCGCCGGTCGTGCTCTGGGTCATGGCTCACGACTGGTCGAGCCGCAAAAGCCGCGCGATGATGTTCGCCATCTTCTTCATGCTCATTCCCCCGAACCTGCTCAACTACTATCTGCGTTTCGGCATGCCCGCCGTCCACGCCGCACTGATCGGCGGCCTGTTCTTCCCCGTCGTGCTGCTCGGCATGATCCCCGGTATGTGGATCGGTCACCACCTGCCCAAACCCCGCCTCAAACAAATCGCCTTCGCCATCCTCATCCTCATCGCCGCCGCCGGCATGCTCGCGCCGTTGATGCAACGCTGATGGCTCTCCCCTCGTGCTCGTTCCTCGTTCTCGTGATCGTCACCGCGTTCGATAACGAGAACAAGGAACGAGCACGATGAGGACTGATCAAAACTCATACACGCACGTCAAATCCACGCGCTCCCCGCGCATCGGCACGCCTTCGTCCCTGAGCATGCGCTTCTTCTTGGCAAGCCCACCGGCGTAACCCGTGAGCTTCCCATCCGAACCAACCACCCGATGGCACGGCACGGCCGGCGCACACGGATTGCGATTGAGCGCCATGCCCACCGCCCGATACGCCCTGGTCCCCATCGCCGCCGCGATGCGCCCGTACGTCGTGACGCGCCCCTTCGGGATGCGCTTCGTCAATGCCCAAACCTGCTCATCAAAACTATGGGTTTTACTTCCGGGGGTCATGGCGTGTGCTCCTTCCAGTCGCGCCAAATCCAGCGAAGCGTCTCCGGCAGGATCGCCCCGCCGTGTTTGCCATTGTGGCCGCCTTCGCCGAACTCGAACTGGTAATCGTAGTGCTTGAACTTCAGCGCCGCCGCCATCTGCTGATTCGATAGCGGCCAGTTCCCGTGCTCGTTATCCAGATCATTCTTCCCATCCTGCAAAAACACACGCAGCGGCTTGTTCTCCGTCTTGCGGATCACCGACGGATACAGATAGCCCCCGCGGATGTTCGTGAAGCTGCCGACGTGCGACACGACCTTCCGGAAAACATCCGGCCGCTCCCATGCGACTTTGAACGCGCAAATCCCCCCGCTGCTGATTCCGCAGATCGCCCGGCAATCGGGATTGTCGGTGAGCTTGTACTGCTTCGCCACCGCCGGCAGAATCTCGTCGATCAGAAACTTCGCGTACTGCCCATCGGGCGTGTCATATTCAAAACTCCGATTGCTCGGCGTCGGCGACCAGCCCGGCTTGTCGTTCTGAAGTTTGTCCCCCGCATTGCCCGGATCAATGAAAATCCCGATCGTCACCGGCATCTCGCCCGCCGCGATCAGATTGTCAAACACCACCGGCACGCGAAACTGTCCGTTCTCGTCGACGTACGCATGCCCATCCTGAAACACCATCACCGCCGCCGGCTTCGACCCGTCATACTGCGCCGGCACATACACCCAGTACCGCCGGATCGTGTTCGGATACACGTCCGTGCTTTTCCACACATCCATCGCGACCTTCCCCACCGGCACACCGTCGTGTCGCATCGAATCGGGGCCGAGTTGGTAGGGTTCGTCAGCGTGCGCCGCCATCGTCGCCGTCAACATCAGCACTGCAAACAGAATCACACGTTGCATGACGGATCACTCCACATGTTGCCATCAATCACCACCCGATTGTAGCAACTCCCCGCACTTCCCTCACCCTTTGAGGGGGAGGGTTGGGTAGGGGTGAATCACATCAGTCCACAACCGCCGCCGCATCGATGCGTTTCACTGATGCATTCTCCGCAAAGCGCTACCTCGCACGATCTGATACGCCTCACCCTCACCGTCACGCCCTCAAGGACGGGGTGTCAGATCTCACACCTTCACCTTCGACGCCCCCCGGCTCGCGACTTCCGCTTTGGCCATCTCGACGAATTTGTCGAGCGGCAGCGCGCCAAGATCGCCGGCGGCGCGCTCGCGCACGCTGACCGTGCCGGCGTCCTGATCCTTGCCGCCGACGACGAGCATGTAGGGAATCTTCTGCTCCTGCGCGACTTTGATCTTGGCGTTGACGCGATCGTTGGAGCTGTCCATCGTCGCGCGCAGCCCCCCCGACTTGAGCGCGGCGAGCACCTTGTCGGCATAAGCCGAAAACTTGTCGCTGATCGGCAGCACGCGGACCTGCTCGGGCGAGAGCCACAAGGGGAACGCCCCGGCGTAATGCTCGATGAGGATCGCCATGAAGCGCTCCATCGACCCGAACGGCGCGCGATGGATCATCACCGGCCGCTTGCGGCTGTTGTCGGCGTCGACGTACTCGATCTTGAAGCGCTCCGGCAGCGTGTAGTCAAGCTGCACCGTCCCAAGCTGCCACGGGCGACCGATCACGTCGCGCACGATGAAGTCCACCTTCGGCCCGTAAAACGCCGCTTCGCCCTTCGCCTCCGTGAACGGAATGCCCATGTCGCTGAGCACCTGACGCAGCTCGTTCTCCGCCCGGTCCCACACCGCCGCGTCCCCCGCGAACTTGTCCGAGTCGGGATCGTGCAGCGAGAGCCGAATGCTCACATCCTCGAACCCGAACGTGTTGAACACGAACTGCACCAGCTCGACCGTCGCCCGGAACTCGCCGGCGACCTGGTCGTGCGTGCAGAAAATATGGGCGTCATCCTGCGTGAACCCCCGCACACGCGTCATGCCGGTCAGCTCACCGCTCTGCTCGAAGCGATACACCGTCCCGAACTCCGCAAGACGAATCGGCAGATCGCGATAACTGTGCGGCTCCGAGCCGAAAATCTTGATGTGATGCGGACAGTTCATCGGCTTGAGCAGATACTCCTCATCCGAATCGCGCATCTTGATCGGCGGGAACTGCGAATCGGAGTAGTACGGGTAGTGTCCGCTCGTCTTGTACAGATCGATCTTCCCGATGTGCGGCGTGTACACCACGTCGTACCCGCGCTTCATGAGTTCCGCCTGCAAAAATTCCTGAAGCAGCGAGCGGATCATCCCGCCCTTGGGCTTCCAAAGAATCAATCCCTGCCCGACCTGCTCGTCGATGGCGAACAACCCCAGCTTCGCGCCGATGACACGGTGGTCGCGCGCCTTGGCTTCCTCAAGCTGATTGAGATGCTGATCGAGGTCGGCCTGCGTGAAGAACGCGGTGCCGTACACACGTTGAAAACGATCGGAGTCCACATCGCCGTGCCAGTGCGAGGATGCGACGGAGGTGATTTTGAACGCGCCGATGAGCCCGGTGGCGGGCACATGCGGGCCCATGCACAGGTCTTCCCAGTTCTTGTCGACTTCGCCCGTGACATACCAACTGAGCACACCCGCCCCGCCGGCGATCGCGCGCTCGGCATTGTCGATCTTGTACTTGTTGCCTTCCTTATTGAGCCGGTCGATGCCCGCCTCCGGCGGCAGTTCGTAGCGCGTGAACGGTCGGTTTTCCTCGACGATCTTTTTCATTTCCGCTTCGATCTTCGGGAAATCGTCGGAGCTGATGGGGGTGTCGAGTTTGATGTCGTAGTAGAAGCCGGTGTCGAGGGGCGGGCCGTAGGCGAGCTGGGCTTCGGGCCAGAGTCGTTGGATCGCCTCGGCCATGACGTGCGCGGTCGAGTGGCGGAGCAGGTAAAGCGCCTCGGCGTCGCCGGGGCCTTTGCGGGGTTTGGTCACGATGGCGACGGTCGCGTCGTGCGTGATGGGCCGGTTCAGATCGACAAGCTGGCCATCGACCTTCGCGCCGATCGCCGCCTTGGCGAGCCCGGCGCCGATGGACTCGGCGACGTTCAAGGCGGTGACTTGCGAGGCGTCGAACTCTTTAATGCTGCCGTCGGGCAGGGTGATCCGCATGGTGAAAGCTCCGATTCGCAATCGTAACAGGCCCCACAATGTATCGGATCAACCGATCGACTTCCATCGACGGCGGATATCTGCTATCTAGGGCGCATGGCAGAAGAATGGCGCGCCAAACCTGTTCGCATCGCCGGGATCGACGTCGGGTCCAACGGCATTCGCCTGATCATCGGCGAAGTCGACGTCAACGGCGCCGTGCGCGCGATCCAGTCGACGCGCGAAGCGGTGCGGCTCGGGGCCGACGCCTTCGATGACGGGATCATCAAGCCCGACACGATCGCCGCCACCGTCGCCGCCTTCACGAAATTCAAACAAACCATGGAGCAGGCGCAGGTCCAGCGCATGCGGGCCGTCGCCACCAGCGCCGCCCGCGAATCCAAAAACGCCAGGGAACTCATCGCCGCCATCGACCAGGCCACCGGCCTGAAGCTCGAACTCATCGACCCGCTCGAAGAGGCCCAGCTTGTGTTTCACGGCGTGGCCAGCGCGGTCGACGTCAACAACAAGACGGCGGTGATGATCGACATGGGCGGCGGGAGCGTCGAGGTCACCGTGACGCGCGATCGGCTGGCGCTGGGTTGCGAGAGTCTGCGCATCGGGCCGGTGCGGCTGATGAAGATGCTCGCCGCCAAGGGGCTCACCGAGGCCGACGCCGAGCCGCTCATCGCGCGGTACAAGGGCTCGATCGCCGAGTTGGTCCGCACGGAGCTTTCGGACAGCCCGGCGGACCTGTGCGTGGGCACGGGCGGGAACATCGTCCGCATGGGTCAGCTTCGCACGCAGCTATTCGGCAAGACCAAGTCGTACAAGTTCAAGCCCGCCGAGCTGGACCTGCTCATCACGCGCATCAGCGCGATGAGCGTCGCCGACCGCGTGTCTCAGCTCGGGATGCGGCCGGACCGGGCGGACGTCATCGTGCTTTCGATGATGGTGATGCGCATGATCATGGCGGAGATTCCGATTCCGCGCGTCATCGTGCCGGGCGTCGGGCTCAAGGAAGGACTGCTATGGCATGTGGCGCATCGGTATTATCCGGTGTGAGTTTCTAGTTTCTGGTTTCCAGTTTCTTGTTTCTAGTTGCCGACGATGCCCAAACGTCAAGAACTAGAAACCGGAAACTGGAAACCAGAAACTCCCCTCCCCCTTCGTCTTAACAATCTGAACACTGACGCTGGTCCTGCGATGCGGTATGATGTTGGCCCGATCGGGAAGTGAAGGTTGTCGGCCGCCATGACACAGGTTCAGACTTACTCATTGACGCCGAATGCGGATGGCGAAGTTTCGCTGGCGCCGGAGATGCTCATCAATCGCGAGTTGAGCTGGCTTCAGTTCAACAAGCGGGTGCTGCACGAGGCGCTGGACAGCCGGACGCCGCTCCTGGACCGGGTGCAGTTTCTGGGCATCTTCACGTCGAACCTCGATGAGTTCATCATGAAGCGCGTCGGCGGACTTCGCCGGCAGCTTGTGACGAACATCATCACGCGCTCCGCCGACGGTCGCACGGCGGCGGAGCAGTTGGCCGCCATTCGCGAAGCCGTGCTGCCCATGCTCCGCGATCAGGCCGAGTGCTACCGCAACGAACTTCTCCCGCAGCTCAAAGCCCACGGCATCGAACTGCTCGAATGGAAGCAGCTCACCGAAGCCGAGCGGGCGCAGGCGACGCGCTATTTCTCCAGCGAAGTCTACCCCGTGCTGACCCCGCTGGCCGTCGACCCCGGTCATCCGTTTCCGTTCATCTCGAACCTGTCGCAGTCGCTGGGCGTGGTGCTGCGGGCGCCGGGACAGTCGGAGCGGCTCTTTGCGCGCGTGAAGATTCCCGTCGTCCTGCCGCGGTGGGTTCGACTCAAGAGCGACGCCGAGTTGTCCGGTCAGGCCGTCGCCCCCCCCGCCGGTTCGCCGACGGAGCCGATCCGTTTCGTCGGGCTTCAGCAGATCATCGAGCACAACCTCGCGCGGCTCTTTCCGAACATGGAGCTGCTCAAGGTCATGTCCTTCCGCATCACGCGCAACGCCGACATCGAGCGCGATGAGGAGGACGCGGAAGATCTGCTTGAAATGATGGAGGAGGAGCTGCGGGCGCGGCGGTTCGCGAAGGTGGTGCGGCTCGAGCACGGGCCGGACCCCGATCCGTGGATGCTCAAGTTTCTCATTGACGAGCTGGAGCTTTCCGAGTCGGACGTGTACGAGATGCCAGAGCTGTTGGACTTCACCGACCTGTCGCCGATTCTCGACGTGTCGATGCCGAAGCTGCGCAGCGAGCCGTGGACCCCGATTGTTCCGCCGGCGCTGATCGATGACGAGGTGGACATCTTCAACGTGATCCGCGGCTCCGATCTGATGGTGCACCATCCCTACGAAAGCTTCTCGGCGAGCGTGGAACGGTTCGTCAGCGCCGCGGCGGTCGATCCGCGCGTGGTGGCGATCAAGATGACGCTCTACCGAACGGGCGACGCGAGCCCGTTCATCAAGACGATGATCCGGGCCGCGGAGGCGGGCAAGCAGGTCGTGTGCCTCGTCGAACTCAAAGCGCGTTTCGACGAACAGCGGAACATTCAGGTCGCACAGATGCTCGAAAAGGCCGGGGTTCACGTGGTGTACGGCATCGTCGGGCTCAAGACGCACACCAAGACGACGCTCGTCGTCCGCCGCGAAAACGACGGGCTGCGCTGCTACGCGCACATCGGCACGGGCAACTACCACGCCGGCACCGCCCGGCTGTACACCGACCTGGGTCTGTTCACGACGAAGAAGGATTTCACCGACGACATCGTCGAGTTGTTCCACTATCTGACCGGCCGGTCGCTTCAGCGCGACTATCGCCGGCTGCTGGTCGCGCCTGTGAACATGCATCGTCGGTTCATGCAGATGATCGAGCGCGAGGCGGAGCATCAGAAGGCCGGGCGACCGGCTCAGATCGTCGCGAAGATGAACAGTCTCGAAGACCGGCAGATCATCGCGGCGCTGTATCGCGCTTCGGGCGTCGGGCTGCCGATCGATCTGATCGTGCGCGGGTTCTGCTGTCTGCGGCCGGGCGTGGAGGGACTTTCCGAGAACATCCGCATCATGTCGGTGATCGGGCGCTTCCTGGAGCACTCGCGCATCTACTACTTCCGCAACGGCGCGGAGGACCCGCTCGACGGCGAATTCTACATCGGGTCGGCGGACTGGATGTACCGCAATCTGCGCAACCGTGTCGAAGCGATCACGCCCATCGAAGACGCCCCGCTGCGCGCCCGCCTGTGGCAGATTCTTCAGATCATGCTCACCGATCAGCGGCAGGCATGGGACATGCAGCCCAATGGGTCGTACGTGCAGCGCGTCCCCGCCGACGAGGCCGGGGCCTTGAGCACGCACGCGCAGCTCATGCGCGACGCGCTGGAGCGCCGGTCGATCAAGTCGCCGGTGGCGTGAGGTTCTTTGAGACTTCTGAGGCGTCTTCATCACGAAGACACGAAGGCGCGAAGACACGAATGTCATCAGAGAATGGATTGTTGCATTGAACGCCCGATGCTCGTCCGCGTTCGGATGACATTCTCACATTCTTGAGAATGTGAGAATGTCGTCGCGTGCGCCGGGCGATGGGGAGGTACGGCTGGGACACAGCGCGGGTGGCGGATCGCGTGCCTGGCTTGAGTGATGCGCGGGAAGCCATCGTCAATTGAGACTTCCGAATGACCGAGGGTCGTGCAAACGGATGCGTGCTAAGCCGCAAGCGGCTTGATGCGGATGCGGGTGAAGTGATTCAGAAGTCTCAGCTTGCTGATCCTGTGATTCTGTCAACATTTTCTGTCTTTCCGCCATCGCGTCCCCTCCGGCCGGCCGGGATTTTTTATTGACAAAAATGTCCTGCACGTGTCACACTTTCGCCCGTTTGCGCCGTGATGAGGCGACGGGCCATTTTTTACCGTTCGCCCGTGGACACCGCGTTGGATGAGGCCATGAATCAGCAGAGCCCCGAGTTCATCAAGCTGTTAACCGATGCACAGAGCATGCTTTATGCTTACATCGCGTCGCTGGTGGGCTCGTCGGAACTGGCCAATGAGGTGCTTCAGAATACGAATCTGGTGCTCTGGTCCAAGGCGGAGGAATTTGCGATGGGGACGCGATTTGCGTCGTGGGCCCTGGGGATTGCTCACTTTGAGGTGCTGACGGCCCGGAAGAAATTGGCGCGGGATCGACACGTGTTCAGCCCGGCGCTGATCGACAAGCTGGCGGAGGAGAGCGGCACGACGGCGCAGGCGTCGGGAGAGCGTCAGCGGGCGCTGGAGCAGTGTTTGGCGAAGCTACCGGCGGCGCAGCGCAAGATCGTGCAGTCGCATTATGCCGACCAGCAGACGGCCAACGACATCGCGCGGGCGATGGGACGCAAGGCGCCGGCGGTCCGGCAGATGCTTCACCGCATTCGATTGGCGCTGACGGAGTGTGTGGACCGGGAGCTTTCGACGACGGGTCAATCATGATGCAAGACGCGGCACAGATCGATCGCATGCACGGACTGCTGGCGGACTGGCTGGAGGAGACGCTCGACGATGCGCGGTTCGCGGAGTTCGAGTCGCTGCTCGAGGCGGACGCGGCGTGCCGCACGGCCTATCTGCGGTACATGGCGGTGCACACGCGGCTCAAGTGGGACCTGGGTGCGGCATCGCGCCAGGAGGCCCAGCCGGCGATCGACGATGCGGCGGCGCCGATTCTCGTCGGGGGGCCGATGCGTTTTGGCGCGCGGCGTGTCCTTGCCATCGCCGCGGCGGTCGTACTGATGGCGACATTGGCGCTGGTGTACCTGCCGACGAACCGCAAGATCGACAGGCATCATGACGGAGCGCCCGCTTCGTATGCCATGCTCAGCGACGTGTCGGCCGATGCGAAGTTCGCGGACGAAGGGATGGCGATGGGATCGGATTTGAACGGGGCGATTCATTTACTGACGGGGCGGGCGCAGTTGATGTTCCATTCGACGGCGGTCGTCGATCTGACCGGGCCGTGCGAATTTGAAATGACCAGCTCCAATCGCGGGCGGCTCGTGAGCGGTACGATGAAGGCGTTTGTGCCGGAGCATGCTCATGGCTTTACCGTCGACGTGCCCGGCGGCGCGCAGATCGTCGACCTCGGCACGGAGTTCACCATCCATATCGACGATCAGTCGCGCACGCATCTTCAGGTGCTCAGGGGCAAAGTGGAACTGCGCAGCGCTTCGGTGGCCCAGATGATCGTCGCCGGTCAGTCCCGCTTGTTCGACCCGGCGCGAGGTCTGATCGTCGGGCCGGAGCGGATTGCATTGGTCAACGGCGATTTTGCGAACGGGCTTAACGGATGGCAGGCGACGGCGGCGTACGGCTCGCGCGCTCGCTCGGCGGCGGAGTTGGGCGTGATGGTCAGCACGCTCCAGAGCGTTTGGCCCGCGCCTGTGTCCGAGGATGCGGGCGCGTCGCATGTCGTGCGGCTCGGGTACAAAGGTCAGGCCGTCTCGCTTCGACTCGCCACAGCGCAGCAAGTCGAGCCCGACACAAGCTACACAATCGCCGTGCGTGTCCGGGCGCACGACAGCGATACAAGTGGGCCGTTCAGTCAAGCGATGCAGATCATCGCGCACGTCGGCAGCGAAAACGTCGTGACCGACAACTATGCGGCGGGCGATGAGTGGAACTGGCGGCTGACGGCGGTCCCCGCGTCCGTGCTTGAGTCGGGGGTCGGTCAGCCGATCGAGTTGCGGCTTTACAAGAACGCCGATCCGGGCGGCGATGAAGTGTGGATCGAACAGGTGCAGTTTTGGCGCGGCGAAGCGACGCTCGACGAGGTCGTCGCCGCCTCTGTTGTCCATCGTGCGTCGCTGGAGAAGGCCCCATGAGGCAGCGACAACGTCATTCACTGGCCGTGCAAATCGCGGCCATTGCTGGAAGGAGCAAAACCATGAGACAATTCTTCGCCATTGCGGTCATTACCCTCGCGGCCGCCGCCGCCAACGCCGCCGTCGTCCCCCTGAGCAATTCGAACTTCAACAACAACGCCGACGGCAACTTCAATCTCGTCGACGGCTGGACCGAAGCCAGTGAAAATCAAGTCGACTCCATCGCACAGATCAACAACGCTTTCGGTAAATCCTCCGGCGATCTGGTCGTGCGCCTCGGCTACAAATACGACGATGTATCCCTGCGGCAATTGACCAGCACGCCCTACGGCACGTCCGGCTACGGCAAATGGGTGCTGAGCGTCGATGCGCTGGCCACGACCGATCAGGCCGGCGTCACCCCCGTCAGCTCTGGCACCACGCAGGCGTTCAGCATGATCTTCACGGCCAACAACGTGAACATCAAATCGAACGGCTCCGTCCTCGCCGGCAACACCTGGCAGACCTTCACGCTTGAAATCACGCTCGCCGAAGTCCTCTCCAATTCCGCCGGGGCCCAGAACATCGAAATCCGCTTCTTCAAAGGCGCCAACACCGCCAACTTCGTCATGCTCGACAACGTGCATCTCGAATCCGTCCCGACCCCCGCCGCACTCCCTGCCGGGCTCGCCCTGCTGGCGATGACCGCGATGCGCCGCCGCAAATGAATCACTCGGCAATCACCAAGAGGAAATGCCATGCGACAATTCCTGCTCGTCACACTCGCGACCCTTGCGATCACCGCCGCCGCCGATGCCGCCGTCATCTTCAACGTCTCCGACACGACCCCCAACGGAACTCCCGGCGGCTCCGGCACCGGCACGCGGACCCTCTCGACCTCCCTCGGCTCCGTCACCGCCCCGCCCGCGATGACCGCCATGACCTACACCGTCACCGGCCTGAACCTCACCAGCATCGGCGGAACCGCCAGCGAATCCATCGCCTTCAAAATCACCTACACCCAGACCGGCGGCACCGGCGTCCAGTTCAACTCCTTCGGTAACATCTCCGTCACCGGCAACTCCGACAACAACCAGATCAACAGCGGCGAAAAACTCTTCGCCACACTCTCCCTCAATTCCTCCACCTTCGCCGGCCCCATCTCCCTCAAGTTCACCTCCATCATCGTCGGCGGCGTCGGCGCCGGCGAAGCGTGGACCATCGGACACGACGGCGGAACCATCGCCGGCAACACCGCCTCCGGCAACACCTATGCCGTCCCCGCCTCCTCCTTCCTCTCCCTGACCACCGCCGCCAGCACCGTCAACCTTCAGGCCTTCAACGTCCAGGTCACCGCCAGCGCCGCCCCCGTCCCGACCCCCGCCGCGCTGCCCGCCGGGCTCGCCCTGCTGTCGATGACCGCCCTGCGCCGTCGCACATGATCAATGCGAAAGCTCAGGGATGGCCATCCCTGAGCTTTGCGAAACGGAACCCCCCCCATGCGCCGCCGTGCCTTTACCCTCATCGAACTCCTCGTCGTGATCGCCATCATCGCCGCGCTCGTGGCGATCCTCCTCCCCGCGCTCAGTCAGGCGCGCGAGGCCGCCCGACGCGTCGTCTGCGCCACCCATACACGCCAGCTCACCACCGCCTGCCTCGGCTACGCCGCCGACAACAGCGGCCGACTGCCCCCTGAAACGCGCGACCTGGGCTCCACCGGACGCAACCATGTCTTCGATCAGTTCCGCGGCGACATGTTCCGCAAGCTCGCGCTCCCCGACGCCCTCTGGACCTGCCCGTCCAACCCGTGGGAGATTTACGACAACGGGTCCGTCTCCACGCGCGGATCGATGTACGGCATCGTCTTCGACACCCCCTGGCCCAACTCGATGGACCTCCCCAACAAGCGCGTCGGCTACATCTACGCCGCCAATACCTACAACGTCATCTCCCCCAACTCCGCCGTCAAGGACACCAACCGCATGCCGCGCTGGCTGAGCTTCTCCTCGCCCGTCGGCCCGGCGTCGCAGACCCTCTTCGCCGATGAGAACAAGTATTACGCCGCCTCCGACACCTGGGAACTCAACCACCTCACTTCCGACAACGCCGCCCTCGCCAACACCAAACAGCGCATCGCCGGCTCCAACGAAACCTACCTCGACGGACACACCGCCTGGGTCGGCGACTTCCCCGAAAAGCTCATCGCCCTCGGCGCCTCCGCCAACTGGTTCGCCCGCCACGACCCGACCGACACGTACGGCCATTGGTGGTGGTGACCCCGTGCCGCCGCATTTTCCTTGCGTGTAACCCGAGCCGTTTCATCCACTTCCCGCTCCGGTAAAATTCCCGCCTTTTTCGTGTTATCCCTCGCCCCGCTCGTGGTACATACAGATGGACACATGCGACAGGGTCGCGCCGTGCCCGGAGCCGCCCGTTGAAAAACGACATGCACGAATTCGTCAAGCTCGTCGCCGCTCATCAGAATCGGCTCTACTCCTACATCATGTCCCTCGTCCGCGCCCCCGCCGACGCCGATGACATCCTTCAGGAGACCAACGTCGTGCTCTGGGACAAGCGCGACGAAGCCCTCGCCGCCGACAGCTTCACCGCATGGTCCTACGCCGTCGCCCGCACGCAGGTCATGGCCTTCCACCGTGACCACAAGCGCGACCGCCACGTCTTCGACGCCGAGCTGCTCAAGCTGGTGTGCGACGAAGCCGTCGAAGTCAGTTCGCATCTGAGCGAGCGGCGGGATGCGCTCGAAACCTGCCTCGGCCGCCTCGACCCTGATGCGCACGCCCTGATCAAACTCCGCTACGAAACTCAGCACACCCTGCGCGAAGTGGCCCTCCGTGTCGGCAAGTCCACCGCCGCCACCACGCAGGCGCTCTACCGCGTCCGCCTCGCCCTGCTCGAGTGCATCGAAGCCGCCAATCGCACGCAGGACCCCGCCTGATGCCCGCCCCGCGCGATCACCATCCCGACCTCGCCCCGCTCGTCGCGCCGATGTTCGAAGAAGAGCTGTCCGACGAACAGTGGACCCGGCTCTGCGACCTCCTCCGTCACGACCCCGCCGCCCGCCGCGCCTACCTCCGCCTCCGCGCGCTGCACGCCCAACTCACCACCCGCCACAGCCACCAGACGCTTCGCGGCGAAGCGCCGCTCCCTTCGACTTCGCTCAGGGCAGGCAGCATCGGCGTGAATGAGCCATCCGCATCCCCCCACGCCGACGCTGAGCCCGCCCCGGGGCGAAGCGTCTGGTACACCAAAGGGTTCAGAGGTCAGGGTTCAGGGTTCATCTTCAAAGCAGCGATCGCCGCGCTGATCATGCTCGCCGCCACGCTCCTGTATGTCTTTGTGCCTTTCACTCCCCACTCCGCACTCCCCGCTCCCCACTCCGCCGCCCCGGCCTCATACGCCATGCTCAGCGACATGTCTCCCGACGCGATCTTCGCCGATGGCGAGCGTTCCCTCGGCGAAGGCCTCAATACGCCGATCCGACTCACTGCCGGCCGCGCCCAAGTCATGTTCGAGTCCACCGCCGTCGTCGACCTGACCGGCCCGTGCGAATTTGAAATGACCGGGCCCAACCGCGCGCGGCTCGAGGCCGGGCAGATGGAAGCGTACTGCCGTCCGCAAGCACGCGGGTTTACGATCGATCTGCCCGGCAGCGTGCGCATCGTCGATCGAGGCACGCGCTTCGCCCTCGATGTGCCCGGCGGGGCGACGGCCCGAACGATGACGATGGTCGTCCGCCAGGGGCATGTCGATGCCTCGGTCGGCGACGCAACGCCGCTGAATTTCGCGGCCGGCGAATGTCTGGTCGCCCTGCGTGCCGGCGCTAAAGCCCCCGGTGAATTGCATCGTGCCCGAGCGGCGATACATCTGCGCAGCGGCGCGAAGACCACCGCCCGCGCTGAAAACCGCTACACGGTCGGGTCGCTGATTCAGGTCGGCGACGCGCCGTTGTGGCTGACGCATCTGGGCGTGCAGGACGCCGGGCCGGCGGGGCCCGCGAACGACGGCTTTTTCAGCGCGGATCCCATTGACGTGGGACTCTGGGACGCGACGGGCGCGCAACTTATCGCGCATGTGCGGATTCCGTCCAGCGCTCTGTCGATCGACGGATGGCGCTACGTGCCGATCGACGCCGGCCCGATCCGCCTCGAAGCCGGCCAGCGATACCGTATCGGCGCCAACGTGGGCGCGGGCATCGAATGGTTTCTTGACGGAGGCGGCGCCGCGGCGTTCGAGGCCGACGACGCCGTGCGACTCGTCGAAAGCTGCTATCGCTCCGGCGCCTTCGGCGCGCCGCTTCAGAGCGATCGCGCCAATGCCGCGCGATGGGGCGCCGCCAACGCCTTGTTCATCCCGATTCGTGAATCCGTTTCTGAAACATCCAAGTCCGGGGCCGGGCGCCGCGCCACGGAGAATCTGAGAAACCCCGCAACATCGCAGGAGACACAACCATGAGAACCCGCCGGAACCTGACCCGCGCCGCCTCGCGCCTCGCCGCCGCTGTGCTGCTCGCCTGCGTCGCCGCCGAGACGCCCGCCGCCGTCATCAGCCCCCTCAGCGCCAGCCCGTCCGGCCGTCGATCGGATGCGGCATACACCATCGGCTACGACTTCACCGTCGGCGCGACCAATCAGACCATCAACGCACTGGGCATCGAAGACATCACCAACAGCGGAGCCGCCGGATATGGCGACGGTCTGGTGACGCGCCACGCCGTGGGCATCTGGAACGCCTCCGGCACGCTGCTGGCGAGCGTCAACGTCGCCGCCGGCACGCAGGCGACGCTCGTCAACGGGTTCCGCTATGAGCCGATCGCCCCGCTGACCCTCGTGGCCGGCCAGACCTACACCATCGGCGCGACCATGGGTGCGGGCATCGAATACTTCTCCGACGGCGGCACCGCCGCCAACTACGCCGCCGCCTCCGGTTTCACCCTCTCCAACGCCCGCTACGCCGGCGGCGGCACCCTCACCCGCCCGACCAGCAACGGGTCCACCGGCGGCGGCGTCAACGGCCGCTGGTCCGGCGGCAACGCCACCTTCATCGCCAACCCCGCCCTGCCCGTCCCCTCCGAGTCGATGCTCCTCAACTCCGCGCACACCGGAAACCGCAGCGACTACACCGGGGCCGTCGGATTCGAATTCACCACCGCAAACCGGACCACGACCATCGAGGCGCTGGGCTTCTACGACAGCGGGCAGGACGGCCTGGCGACATCGCATCGCGTGGGCATCTGGGACGGCTCCGTCGAACTCGGCCAGGTCGTCGTTCAGGCCGGCACCGCCTCCACGCTCATCGGCGACTTCCGCTACCAGACCCTCTGGAGCTCCATCACCCTCCTGGCCAATCACACCTACCAGATCGTCGCCGAGGTCATCAACGGCGGCGACGCCTGGCTCGACACCGCCGTGCCAAGCCCCGGCACGTTCAACTTCAACCCCGAGTTCGCCGGCTATTCCTTCGGTCGCGGCGCCTACTCCGCGAGCTTCTCGGCGCCGACGAACTATTCGGCCGGTCGGCTCTACGTCGCGCCGAATCTGCTCATCGCCGTCCCCGCGCCCGCCGCGCTGCCCGCGGGACTGTCCCTGCTCGCCCTGATGCCTTCGCGCCGCCGGCGCGCTTAACGATGGTTTGCCTGCTGGTCCCTCCACGATCGAGGGATCCGCGGTTGTCCGATTACGGTCGGACCGCCGCATTGGACGCCAAATCCGATCGCACAGAACTCTGGCGGGTTTGGGTTCGACGAATCGAACCGACGATCGGATGAAGCGATTGCGTTCGGTGGGTGAAAATCCATCGGACGCATTTGAACAATGCCCGCGGCGTGCATGCGGGACGATGGATACGCACCATGCGCCGACGCGCCTTTTCACTCATCGAACTGCTGGTCGTCGTGAGCATCGTGGCGCTGCTCGTGGCGATCCTGCTGCCGTCGCTCAGACAGGCCCGATACGCGGCCCGGCTCACCGTCTGCGCCTCCAACCTGCACCAGAGCGGGCTCGGTTTTCTCGGGTTCGCCGCCGACCACGCCGGCCGATACCCCGAGCACGGGTTCAACAAGCCCACCGCGCTCAAGCAGGGCGCGACCGACCTGCGCGACGCGTACAACCCCTATGTCGATCTGAACCGCCTCGCCTGTCCGTTCACGGAGTCGATCGACTACACCCATCCGCCGCTGGCCGCCACCAATAGCGTGGAGTGGACCTATGTCTGGTTCGCCGGCTGGCGTTTCGCCTACAACGCCGACGGGCTTTACGGCGCGGGCGACACGAGCTTCAGCAACGGCACGTACAACTTCAACCTGCTGGCGGGCGATCAGCTCTGGTCGCGCGTCGACGGCACGTTCCCGCACGCCTCGCATCCCGGGCGCGACATGGGCCTCCTCACCGCCGGCGCCAACACCAGTCCCGCGACCACCACGGTCTCGTACAGCGCCGCCTCGTGGACGTTCATCCGATGGGAGAACGCCGCCAACAACTTCGCCGCCGGCGGCGAGAACGACCTGAACTTCCTCTACACCGACCTGTCGTGCAAAACGATCGGCCGCGTCACATGGACCGGCTCCGATGTCCGCCCCGTCGACTTCTTCCGCACGATCAGCGGATGGTACCTCTGGGTGCCGACGCAGAACTGACGCGGCCGGCGGCAGATCACGCCCCGTTGGAATCCAATCACGTTCGTCGCTGGATGTGGGTCATTTCACCCACTTCGCGCACAGGCGTGGCGCGATTCGCGCACCGGGATGGCAAATCGGACGCGGCTGTGCGCATGCGTTTGCGTAAGTCCTTATTCGATCGCGCACGGGCGCGTCGGGGCTTCCGCGCCGATGCGCACGGGTCCGTCCGGTGCGCGCTTCATGCGAAAAATGGGCGAAAAAGGGGCGATTCTGAGATGGGAACGGGGGCGCACGCTCGTGTCGAATATTCGAGGGGGGAGCGCGCCCGTGCGAATGGGGGATGGGCCACGGTTGATGGGGCGACTTGAAAGCGGGTGCGGGTGCGGGGACACTGGCCGTTCATGACCCGCGCGGATGAGAACAATGCGAAACAGGACACGCCGGCGATGCGTCAGCACCGGCGCTTCAAGCAGGAGCACCCGGACTGCGTGCTGTTCTTTCGCATGGGGGACTTTTACGAGCTTTTTTATGATGATGCGCTGCTGGCGCACAAGGTGCTGGGCGTCACGCTCACGCAGCGGACGGAGGGCGTGCCGATGGCGGGCGTGCCCTATCACGCGGTGGAGGGTTACCTGCGGCGGATGATCGCGGCGGGATACCGGGTGGCGATCTGCGAGCAGATGGAGGACCCGAAGGAGGCGAAGGGCGTCGTCAAGCGGGAGGTGACGCGGCTGGTGACGCCGGGGACGCTGACGGATGATGCGATGTTGGAGGAGGGCGAGCCGTGCGTCCTCGCGGCGGTGCAGTTCGTCAATGACGACACGGTGGCGCTGGCGTTCGCGGAGCTTTCGACGGGGGCGCTGAGCGTGGCGCAATTTGCGAGCGATACGGTCGCCGACGAGCTGGCGCGGATCGGGCCGCGGGAACTGCTTTATGTCGAGACGGCCAACGGGCAGCCGCCGGAGCGGATCAGCGGGCTGGCGGGGCCGATCGGGTGTGCGTTGACGCGGCGGCCGGCGTGGCAGTTTCGCATGGCGGAAGCGACCGAGACGCTGATGAAGCAGTTCAACGTCACCACACTCGCCGGGTTCGGCCTCGAAGCGGACGACATCGTCATCGGACCCGCCGGTGCGGTGGTGAGCTACCTCCTCGAAACGCAGCAATCACGTGACGGCCGACTCGCCCACCTGTCGCCCCCCCGCCGCTTTGAACGTCACGCGCATCTGGTCATCGATCAGACGTCGCTGCGCAGTCTCGAAATCGAACGCACGCTCCGCACCGGCGAAACGAAGGGCTCATTGCTCGGGGCGCTGCAGGATTGCCGCACGGCGATGGGCAAGCGGGCGCTAAGGCAATGGCTTTGCTACCCGCTGGCGGACAAGGCGAAGATCATCGACCGGCAGGACGCGGTGGCGGCGATCGTCGATGACGCGACGTTCCGTGCGGACCTGACCAAGCGGCTCGATGCGGTGCAGGACGTGGAGCGCATCAGCGGCCGCGTCGCCATCGGCCGACCCAGCCCCCGCGACCTCGTGGGCCTCGGCAACTCCCTCACCGATGTCAACAAGCTCATCGACCTGCTCGACGCCCGCCCGACACTCGCCGCCTATCACCATCGCCTGACCGCCATCGCCCCATCGCTCAACAAGCTCGGCGATTGTATCCGCGCCGCCTGCGTCGATGATCCGCCCGCTCACATGCGCGACGGCGGCCTGATCCGCGACAGCTATGACAAAACACTCGACGAATACCGCACGCTTCAAAGGGATTCCAACACGTATCTGGCCGACTATCAGAAGCGCCTCGCCGACGAAACCGGCATCGGGTCGCTGAAGATCGGATACAACAAGGTCTTCGGCTACTACATCGAAGTCACGCATGTTCACGCCACGAAGATTCCCGCGGTTTTCACCCGCAAGCAGACGCTCAAGAACGCCGAGCGCTACATCACGCCGCAGCTCAAGGAGTACGAGGACAAGGTGCTGGGCGCGTCATCGAAAGCGATCGCACGCGAGCTGGACCTGTTCAACGATCTTTGCAAGGCGACGAGCGATGATCTGACGGCGCTGCATGAGTTTTCGCATGTGGTGGCGGAGTTGGACGTGTTGGCGTGTTTTGCGCGACGGGCGGTGAAATACCAATACACGCGGCCGAACATCGTTGACGAGCCGACGCTGATCATCACCGATGGGCGGCATCCGGTGCTTGACGAGATTCTGGCGGATCGGTTCGTGCCCAATGACACGGAACTCGATAAGAAGGCGACGCTGGCGCTGATCACCGGGCCGAACATGGCGGGCAAGAGCACATACATCCGCCAGAACGCCCTGCTGACGTTGCTCGCGCACACCGGCGCGTTCATTCCCGCGGCGTCGGCGACGATCGGCCTCACCGACCGTATCTTCACGCGCATCGGCGCGTCCGATGAAATCCACCTCGGGCAATCGACCTTCATGGTCGAGATGACCGAGACCGCCAACATCTGTCATCATGCCTCGCCGCGCAGTCTCGTCATTCTCGACGAAATCGGCCGGGGGACTTCGACGCTGGACGGCTTGGCGCTGGCATGGGCCATCGCCGAGCACCTGGCCGCCCGGCGATGCCGCTGTCTGTTCGCCACGCACTATCACGAGTTGACGGAGCTGCCGGAGCGGTTCGACAATGTGGTGAACCTGAACGTGACGGTGCGCGAGTGGAACAACGAGATCGCGTTCCTGCACCGCATCGCGCCGGGCGCGGCGAACAAGAGCTACGGCATTCACGTGGCGAAAATCGCGGGGCTGCCCGACGGCGTGCTCACGCGGGCGAATGAGCTGATGGCGCAGCTTCAGGTGCATACGGAATCGCATGTCGGCAAATCTCCCAAACCGCAGTCCCAGGAACAGTGGGGATTATTCACGCAGTACGTGGAGCATCCGGCTCTGACGCAGTTGCGCGAGAGCGATCTGAACGCGCTGTCGCCGCTGGGGGCGTTCGATCTGCTTCGCAAGTTGCGGGCGGAGTTAGACAAATGACGCCTCGCCCGTCATAATCGAATCGTGGTCAGCCGTTTTTCATTTTTTTGAAGTAAAGGTGATCCATGAAAGTCATGCTTGTGCACCCCAGCGCGCTGATGTATGCCGAGGTTTATCTGCGGCTTGAGCCGCTGGGTCTGGAGCGCGTGGGGGCGGCCCTGCGGGCGGGCGGTCATGATGTGCGCATGGTCGATCTTCAGATTTTCAATCACATGCAGCTCATGGCCGAGCTGGACGAGTATCGCCCCGACGCCGTCGCGTTCTCGCTCAATTATCTGGCGAATATTCCCGAGGTGATCGATCTGGCCAAGGCGATCAAATCGCACTGGCCCGACACGTTCATCTTCATCGGCGGGCACAGCATCTCGTTCGTCGCCGAGGAAGTGCTCGAGCACGGCGAAGGCGCGATCGACTGCATCATTCAGGGCGAAGGCGAAATCACCGCGCCGCTGGTGGTGGACAACATGCCCAATGTCGACGGCCTGCCGGGCGTACGGACGCGCGATTCGGTCGGGCCCAAGCCGGCGCTGCTGGAGGACCTGGATCAGTTCCGTCCGGCGCGCGATCTGGCGCGACACCGCCGCAAGTATTTCATCGGCGTGCTCGATCCGTGCGCGTCGATCGAATTTACGCGCGGTTGTCCGTGGGACTGCTCGTTCTGCTCGGCGTGGACGTTCTACGGGCGCAGCTACCGCAAGGGCACGCCCGAAGGCGCCGCCGCGGACATGGCCTCGATCAAGGAACCCAACGTCTTCATCGTCGACGACGTCGCCTTCGTGCATGAAGAGCACGGGATGGCCATCGCCGACGCCATCGAGAGCCGGGGCATCAAGAAGCGCTACTACCTTGAAACCCGCTGCGATGTGCTGCTGCGCAACGAGCATGTGTTCAAGCGCTGGGCGAAGATGGGGCTCGAGTACATGTTTCTCGGGTTCGAGTCGCTCAACGAAGACCAGCTCAAGATGTTCCGCAAGCGCATCACGCCCAACGACAATTTCAAGGCACTGGAAGTCGCCCGCCGGCTGGGCATTCAGGTGGCGATCAACCTGATCGCCGATCCGTCATGGGGCGAGGCGGAGTTCAAGGGCGCGATGGAGTGGGCGCTTCAGGTGCCGGAGGTAGTGCACCTGACCGTGGCGACGCCGTACCCGGGCACGGAGCTTTTCCATACCGAACAGCGCCGGCTCTCCACACTCGACTATCGCCTGTACGACATTCAGCACGCGGTCATGCCGACGAAGCTCCCCTTGGAGCGGTTCTATCAGCTCCTCGTCGAGACGCAGTCGATCATCAACCGCAAGAGTCTGGGATGGAAGACGGCGTTCGCATTGTCGGGGATTCTGGCGCGACAGTGGATGCGCGGCCAGTTCAACACGACGCGGATGCTCTTTTCATTTTCAAAGGTCTACGCGGTCGGCCGGCAGCTTGGCGATCACAGGAAGCCAGTCAAGTATGAGATGCGGCGGGCGGATCACGAAGGGCGGAAGATCCGCAAGGGGCAGGAGCTTTACATCCACAACACGGGCCTGACCGTCAGCGCGGGGGCCGAGCGGGCGCCCGAGCCGGTCATCGTCAAGTCGGCCTGATACGGGGCGCGCATGGGGTCCAACACGGCGGCACTGCTGGCGGTGATGCCGATCGCATTGGCGGCTGTGCTGCTGGTGGGCTTTCGCGTGGCGGCGAAGTGGGCGATGCCGGCGGTGTATGTGTGCGCGGCGGCGATCGCGCTGTGGGCATGGGGCATGAGCGGCGCGGAGGTGGCGGCGTCGAGCATTCAGGGCCTATTCATCACCTTCGACATCCTTCTGATCATCTTCGCGGCGATTCTGCTGCTCAATACGCTCGAAGAGTCCGGCGGCGTGACGTCGATCCGCCGAAGCTTTCACCGAATTTCCGACGACCGGCGCGTGCAGGTGGTCATCGTGGCGTGGCTGTTCGGCTCGTTCATCGAAGGCGCGGCGGGATTCGGGACGCCGGCGGCGATCGCCTCGCCGCTCATGGTGGCGATCGGGTTTCCGGCGGCGGCGGCGGTCATGATCGGCATGATGATTCAGTCAACGGCGGTTACGTTCGGCGCCTGCGGCACGCCCATTCTCATCGGCGTCAACGGCGGGCTGATGCACGGCGGCTTCGTCACGCAGCTTGCCGCGGCGGGCATGACCCCGGCCGAGTATCTGTACGCGATCGGCGTCCGCGCGGCGGTGCTTCATGCGATCACCGGCACGCTGATGCCGACGCTGATGGTCATGATGATGACGCGCTTCTACGGGGCGCGAAAATCATGGACCGAGGGGCTTTCAATTCTGCCGTTCACCCTGCTGGGCGGGCTGGCGTTCACTGTGCCCTATGTGCTGACGGCTATTTTTCTCGGGCCCGAGTTTCCATCGCTGCTCGGATCGCTGATCGGACTGGCGATCATGACCACGGCGGCGAAACGGCGGTGGCTTGTGCCGAAGGATTCGTGGGACTTTCCATCGGCGGACCAATGGCCCGATGCGTGGAAAACGCAATTGCAGCTCGAAGAACATGAAGGGGCGCGGCGGATCGAAGTATGGTTGGCGTGGCTGCCGTATCTGATCGTGGCGGGGCTGTTGGTGCTGACCCGGTTGCGGTCGCTGCCGTTTGGCGATTGGCTCAAGAAGCCGACGCTGCAATGGGCGGGAATTCTCGGGACGGATGTGAAGGCGAGCACATCGCCGTTGTATTTGCCATCGACGATGATGGCGATGGCGGTGCTGGTGACGTATTTCGCGCATCGCATGAACCCGCCGGCGATGGGTCGCGCTGTGCGCAAGAGCATGAAGGTGATTGTCGGCGCGGGTTTTGTATTGGTGTTCACGGTGCCGATGGTGCGCGTGTACATCAATTCGGGGACCAACGCGGCGGGACTCGATTCGATGCCGCACGTGATGGCGCAATGGGTGGCGGTGCATGTCGGAGGCGTGTGGCCGATGTTCGCGGGCGTGATCGGCGCGATGGGGGCGTTCATCGCCGGGTCGAACACGGTGAGCAATCTGATGTTCTCGGAGTTTCAGTACGGCGTGGCGACGCGATTGGGTTTGAGCGGGGCGATGATCGTGGCGCTGCAATCGGTCGGCGCGGCGGCGGGGAACATGATCGCGATCCACAACGTCGTGGCGGCGTCGGCGACCGTCGGACTCCTCGGCCGCGAGGGGCAGACGCTTCGCAAGACGGTGCTGCCGACGCTGTATTACCTGATCGTGATCGGGGTGCTGGGGCTCATCGCGGTGTACGGGTTGCATGTGGGCGATCCGATGGGGTGAAGCGTCGGGCGTTGCCCGACGGCTCAACGAAGGGCGTCGGCGCTTTTGTCACGGCGCGGAAGTCGTTATCATGACGCTCTTTCAAACCTTTTAACGGAAGGTCATCATGAAACTGCACGAATATCAGGCCCGTCAGATGCTCGCGGACGCCGGGGTGCCGGTGCCGGGGGGGATCGTGGCGAATAATGCGGACGAGGCGAAGGCGGCATACGAGAAGCTGGCGGCGGGCGGGGCGACGCTCTGCGTGGTCAAAGCCCAGGTTCACGCCGGGGGGCGCGGCAAGGGCGGCGGCGTCAAGTTGGTCCGATCGGCTCAGGAAGCGTTCGACGCTGCCAAGACCATGATGAGCAAGCCGCTCGTCACGCACCAGACCGGCCCGGACGGCGTGGCGGTCAACAAGGTGCTTGTGGCGGCGGGCGTCGATATCGCCAAAGAGTTTTATGTGAGCATCACAGTCGATCGCGCGGGGGCGTGTCCGGTCATGATCGCGTCGTCGGAAGGCGGCGTCGAGATCGAAAAGGTCGCCGAGGAAAACCCGGATGCGATCGTGCGATGCCAGTTGCATCCCTTGATGGGCCTTCAACCGCATCAGGCCCGCACCATGGCGTTCAAGCTCGGGTTCACCGGTAACCTGCACAAGCAGGCGATGACCGTCATGACCAAACTGGCGGCGCTCTTCACGAAGCTCGACGCCGACCTCGTCGAGATCAATCCGCTGATCATCACCAAGCCCACGGCCGAACAGCCGGAGGGACAGGTGTTGGCGATCGACGCGAAGATGACGTTCGATGACAACGCGTTGTTCCGTCACAAGGACGTGACCGACATGTTCGACCCGTCCGAAACCCCTGAGAGCGAACTGAAGGCCAAGGAGTTCGGGCTCTCGTACATCAAGCTCGACGGGAAGATCGGGTGTCTGGTCAATGGGGCGGGTCTGGCGATGGCGACGATGGACATCGTCAAGCTGCACGGGTCGGAGCCGGCGAACTTTCTGGATGTGGGCGGGTCGGCGAGCGAGGAGGCGGTGACCGAAGCGTTCCGCATCATTCTGGCGGACCCGGGCGTGGAGGGCGTGCTGGTCAACATCTTCGGGGGCATCATGCAGTGCGACAAGATCGCCCGCGCGATCGTCGCCGCCGCCGGGAAAGTCGGATTCAAGGTCCCGCTGGTCGTGCGTCTTGAGGGGACGAACGTCGAACCGGCCCGCAAGATCATCGAGCAGGCCAAGGCGGATATTCCGGTGATGCAGATGGCGACGGACCTGACGGACGCGGCGAAGAAAATCACGGCTGCGGTGGGTGTCGGGGCGGCATAATCGGCGATTTTGGCCCAAAAACAAGGGTTCCGCTTGATTCGGGCCCATTCGTGTGTTAATGTTGGGCCGTCGCCACGTCAGGTTGGCGTCAGCCTTGGGAGCGAACCGTCGGACGACAGGCCGGCGCAGCGCGGGCTCGATGTCCCTGGCCGAGAAATGAACACGACCGCGCCGGAATGACGGTGTCGGAACGGACTGATTCCGCATGAGCACTGGTTCGTTTGTGAATGGCCCGTCGCGATCGACCGGCGATGCGACCCTTTCGGGGTCCGTCGTTGCCATGGATCTGAGTCTGCGAGCGCATGTCGAAGACGCTCTTGCCGGAGCGGTCGATGAACTGATCCGTCAGCAGGCGCCCGACGGGTACTGGTGCGCCGAACTCGAAGGTGATTCGATTCTCCAGAGCGAATACATCCTGCTCTCATGGATCGTCGAGCGCGAAAAGGACCCCCGCCTTCCCAAGATCGCCAACTACCTCCGCAAGCAACAGCGCGAAAGCGACGGGGCATGGATTCAGTACCCCGGCGCCAAGCCCGATCTTTCGGCGACTGTCAAAGCATACTTCGCCCTGAAGCTGATCGGCGACGACGTCAACGCGCCGCACATGGTCAAAGCCCGCGAGCTGATTCACACGCTCGGCGGCGCGGAAAAGTGCAATACCTACAGCAAGTTCTACCTGGCGGCGCTGGGGCAGATGCATTACGACAACGTCCCGGCCGTCCCGCCGGAGATGGTGCTCCTGCCCCGCTGGTTCTATTTCCACCTCGACAAAGTCTCGGCCTGGTCGCGCACGATGATCATGCCGCTGTCGATCGTGTCCAGCTACCGCCCGGTGCGGCAGCTTCCCGAGCCGATGGGCATCATGGAGCTGTACACGAGCCACGACTATCGCCATCGCCCCGTGCTCGAACTGGATCAGCGCCTGATCAGTTGGCGCAATCTGTTCGTCGCGGTGGACAAGGGCCTGAAGATTCTCGAGAAGATCAAGCTCACGCCGCTGCGCCGCAAGGCGCTCAAGCAGATCGAAGAGTGGATTCTGGAGCGTACGAATCACTCGCATTCGGACGGGCTGGGCGCGATTTTCCCGCCGATGGTGTACATCATCATCGCCTTCCGCTGCCTCGGGTACGACATGAACGACCCGCACGTCGGCCGGGCGTACGAGCAGCTTGACCGGCTGATGATCGAAGACGGCGACGAGATTCGCTTTCAGCCGTGCTTCTCGCCGATCTGGGACTCGGGCATCGCGGCATATGCGTTGACGGAGGCGGGGCTCAAGGCGAGTCACCCGGCCGTGAAGAAGGTCTGCGACTGGCTCGTCGCCAAGGAGTGCCGCGACGTCGTGGGCGACTGGAAGAACAACGTGCGGCGCGATGTGCCGCCGAGCGGGTGGTACTTCGAGTTCAACAATGCGTATTACCCGGACGTGGACGACACGGCGATGGTGGCGATGGCGCTGCACCGTGCGGCCAACGGGAGCGCCCCGGAAGCGGCGGCGGCGGCGAAGCGCGGCGTGAACTGGATACTCGCCATGCAGAACGAAGACGGCGGATGGGCCGCCTTCGATCGCACGATCAGCCGGCCGATCCTCGAGCACATCCCCTTCGCCGATCACAACGCCATTCAGGATCCGTCCTGTCCCGACATCACCGGGCGCACGCTCGAATGCCTCGGGCATCACGGATTCGACCCATCGCATCCGGTGGTGCAGAAGGCGGTCAAGTTCCTTCAGTTCGAGCAGGAGCCGGAGGGCTGCTGGTTCGGCCGCTGGGGCGTCAATTACATCTACGGGACATGGCAGGTCGTCGGCGGATTGCGGACGGTCGGTGTGGACATGAATCAGGAATGGATCCAGCGCGCGGGCAAATGGCTTCGCGGCGTGCAGAAGCCCGATGGCAGCTTCGGCGAGTCGGCCGACAGCTACGAAGACCCGACGCTCAAGGGCGAAGGCCCTTCGACCGCGTCGCAGACCGCATGGGGCGCGATGGCGATGATGGCCGTCTACGGCCCGCAGGACGCCGGCGTGCAGCGCGCCATCCGCTGGCTCACCGAAACGCAACTGCCCAGCGGTACGTGGGACGAAAAATGGTTCACCGGCACCGGCTTCCCCCGCGTCTTCTACCTCCGCTATCACCTCTACCGCCTCTACTTCCCCATCATGTGCATGGGTCGCTGGAAGCGGGCGATTGAAGCGGTGTGAACGAGCGTCGTGTTCAAATTACTCATTGCAATCTGCGTCATCGTCGTCACCGCCGCCGCGCAGGCGCAGGAACTGCCCGGTTGGAAGTTGACGTTTGATGACGAGTTCAATGGCGACACGCTGGACGTGACAAAGTGGACGCCGGCGGATCCGTGGGGGCGCGAGCGGAACAATGAGCTACAGGCCTACGTGCCGGAGGCGATCACGCTCAAGGACGGCGTGCTGCACATCCGGGCGGATCGGGGCGCGGCGAAATACGCGGGGAGAATGCGGCAGTACACGTCGGGCATGATGACGACGGCGATGAAGTTCGCGCAGCGATATGGGCGGTTCGAGTTTCGATTTCGCGCGCCGGCGGGGCGAGGGTTCTGGCCGGCCATCTGGATGCTGCCCAATCCGCCGAGCTGGCCGCCGGAGATTGACGTGATGGAACTGATCGGGCATGAGCCGGACAAAGTGCATATGACGCATCACTGGCACGATGCGGAACATCGCCTGCGCTCCGACACCGCCGAGTGGACCGGCCCCGATTTCTCCGCGGACTTCCACACGATCGCCGTCGAGTGGACGCCAACGTATATCGCCTGGTTTATCGACGGCGTCGAACGCCAGCGGTCGACCAGGTCGATCCCCGACACGCCGATGTTCATTCTCCTGAACCTCGCTGTCGGCGGCGACTGGCCCGGACCGCCCGATGCCAACACGAAGTTCCCGAGCGATTTCCAGATCGACTACGTGCGCGTCTACGAAAAAAACGAGAAGTAGCGCACGCACGTCCCTACACTTTGCGACCATGCCCGGACTTGGCGTCATCCTGGGTCTTTGCGCGGCCCTGAGCCAGTCGTTTTCGTACGTCTTCTCGCGCCGGTTCGTGATCGCTGAGCATCGCTCGCCGGTGAAGCTGCTCGTCTTGTCGCATACGCTCATGGGTTTCGTCGCCTTGTCGCTCTTACCGGGGCTCTGGACGAGCGAGGCGATGCATGTGACGCACTACTTCTGGGCGCTGCTCGGGGCGTCGGGGTCGTACATGATCGGACAGGCGGCTCTTTTCGTGGCGCTGCGACGCACCGATGCGTCGCGCATCTCGCCGCTGCTGGGTTTGAAGGTCGTGATGGTGGCGCTGATCTGGATGTTCTACGTCGGCAAGGCGGTGACGGCGATCCAGTGGGGCGCGGTCATCCTCAGCGTCGCCGCGGCGTTCATCCTCAACTACTCCGGCGGGACGCTGCCCCTGTCGATCATCGGCGCGACGCTCTTTACGTGCTTCTTCTACGCCGTGTCGGATGTGTTCATCATCGACCTGGTCAAGGCGCTGTCGTCCGATGCGCTGCGCGGCGGCATGCTCGGAGCGTGCATGGCGTACATCGTCTGCGGCTCGATCGCCCTGCTGCTGTTGCCGCGTTTCGGCTCGACGCGCAAGCGCGACTGGATCGCCGCCGTGCCGTTTTCGACCGGTTGGTTCGCGAGCATGATCCTGTTCTTCAGTTGTCTGGCCATCGCCGGCCCGGTGCTGGGCAACATCGTCCTGGCCACCCGCGGCCTGTTCTCCATCGCCCTCGGCGCCGCCCTGGCGCAGTTCGGCCTCGTCCACCTCGAAAAAGCAGTCTCACGCGACGTCCTCCGCCGCCGCGCCATCGCCGCGGCCCTCATGATCGCCGCCATCGCGCTTTACAAATTGGGGGACGCCGTTTAGCGACGCCGCTTGCGGCGTGCTTCTCCGACACATTCAATCTTCCAGCGATTCGGACTCAATGCTCGCCTTTTCGCCTGCCATCTTCTTCTGCACGTAGCGCTTGATCCAGTTTTCCCAGCTCTTGCCGTGGGCCGCGTCCTTGCCCGAGAACTCCACGCGGGCAATGTCGGCGAAGGGGATCATCACCTTGCCGTCCGTATCGCGCGGCATCATGCGGACTGTCGAATCGCCCAGGCCCTTGCCCCGGCGGCGATCGAAGATGTAGCCCTCCACGACCGCCCCGCTCTTGCGCGTGATCGTCACGTCGCCGCGGTAGTCGAACGCCTTGTCGAGCGCCTCGACGAGTTCGGTCGGATCCGCCACTTCAGGGATCCACCCTTGAAGCGTGTCGTTATTTTTCTGCGATTGATCGGGATGCTTTGCTGGTTTCATATCGGAATTGTATCTGAATTGCGATGCGGGTGGGGTCAGGATGTATGAGACCTTTCCCTACATGTCACGAATCTTTGCACACCCGACCGGCTACGCCGTCACCGGGTAGTCGGCCGCGCTGACGGAGACGACGGGCGCCGGGTCGGATGCAAGTTCCGGATCGGCTTCGCCTTCCGCCGCGGCTTCAAGCTGGTTGAGCCGGTCGATGGCGACGAGCAGTCCGACCGCTGCCGAGCACATGACCCACCCCGTTCCGCCGTAGCTCATCAGCGGCAGGGCGATGCCCTTGGTCGGCACGGAGCCGGTCACGACGGCGATGTTCATCGCCGCCTGAATCCCGATCGTCAGCAGGACGCCGAGCCCGAGCAACCGACCGAACGGATGGCGGCAGTCCTTGACGACGCCGAGCCCGACCCAAAGCAGCGACAGGTACAAGCCGATGACCAGACACGCGCCGGCCAGCCCCATCTCTTCGCAGATGATGGCGAAGAGGAAGTCGGTCGTGTCTTCGGGCAGGTAGCCGAATTTCTGGAGTCCGTTGCCGACGCCGCGCCCGAAGAGTCCGCCGCCGGCGATGGCGACCTGCGACTGGATGAGGTGATAGCCGATGCCCTGCGGGTCGGCCCACGGATCGGTGAAGGCGAGCAATCGCTTGACGCGGTAAGGCGAGGTGAGAATGAGTGCGATGACGGCGCTGATCGCCGGGGGCGTGAGCAAGGCGACATGCCACCACCGCGCCCCCGCCGCCATCAGAAGCAGAATGCCGACCATGCCGATGAGCACGGCCGTGCCCAGGTCTTCGACGACGATCAGCCCGCAGACGATGGCGAGAATCACGATGCCCCCCAGCAGTCCGTCCCCGAAGCGGCGGAACCCGCCGGCATGCCGGGCGCCCCACCACGCCATCGCGATCATCGTCGTCCACTTCGCCAATTCGCTCGGCTGAAAGCTCAACCGCCAACTCGCCGGCCCGAGGTTCAGCCAACGGCTTGCACCATTGACATTACGCCCCAGCCCCGGCACCAGCGCCAGCACGCACAACACCAGCGATATCACCAATAGCCACGCCACCGGATTGAAGAACCCGCGCTGGGCATACAAGCGGCGAATGTCCAGATGACCGACGACGACCATCGCCCCGATCGCCAGCACCGCATACACCGCCGTCCGGCCCATCAAAAGCGACTGCATCGACACCGCATCGTCACCGACCGTCATGCCCGCCGAGTTGACCATGACGACCGCCAGCCCGAGCAGGCAGATGACGAGCCATTGAAGGATATTTCCAGAAGACGGCATCGTGCTGTTATCGGGTCACGCTCGCCGGCGACTGCAATTTTTGCGCGGCCGGGTCATACCCATCCCGAATCACCGCACAGAAGGCGTAGCGGCGATACAGGTAGGTCAATTCCAACTCAATCCGGCCGGCGGCCTGAAGCGAATGAAGATGGGCGAGCAGTTCGGGGCGATGATGGACATGAAACAGGGCGAGCCATCGTTTGAGCAGGCCGGCAAACGCACGAGGCAAGTCAGCCTGATCGCAGAAGTCGACGATGTAGAGTCGCCCGGCCGGCGCGAGATTCGCCAGGGCGGCGTCGATGGCGGCGGGCCAGGTCGGCATCATCGACAAGGCATACGAGAAGAACACGGCGTTGAACGGATGATCACGGTCAAACGTCCTGCGATGATCGAGCTGCTCGGCCAGCGCGCGGCGCAGCGTGACGCGATCCGTGAGCCCGGCCCGCTTCAGCGATGCGGCGGCGGTGTCGAGCATGGACTGCGCGGCGTCGAGGCCGAAGAGGCGGAGCGCCGGATTCAGCCGCGCCAGCTTGATGAGATTCCGTGCGGTGCCGCAGCCGATTTCACAGACGGCGACCCCGGAGCCGCCGTCCATGTCTCTAGCGATACGCGAAAGAAGCTGGTCGCGCCCGAGCAGGTAGTACTTGCGGGAGGCGTCGTAGACGTGACGCGTGAAGCGGTACATGCGGTCCATGCGACCGGCATGGTCCGCGAGCGGCGCGACATGATTTGCAAGCCCGCGGGTCATGGTCAGTTGATCTTCGTGTACAGGTGGAACATGCCGTAGATCGCCGAGCGGTCCTTGGCGTGTAGTTCGCGGGAGCGGTCGGCCTGATAGCTGAACCGACTCATCAGTTCCGGCGGGAGGGCTGCCTCGATGGGCGAGCGCTGACCGGCGGTGCGGAAGATGATGCGCGAGCCCGGCTCGCCGACGCGGGCGATCTCGCGCCAGAGTTCGGCGATGACGTGCGGCGGCATCCAGTCCTGCGAATCGAGGAGCACGAAGCTGTCGAGCGAAGCGTCGGGCTGATCGCGGAGGAAGTCGGTGAGCGTGGTCAGGTAGGTTTCGACACGATGGATGTTGGCGCGAAGCGTGTCGAAGTTCCCTTCGCGGAGGTAGTCGGGCAGGGCGCGGCGCTGCTCGTGGTCGTAGCGGCGGCCGAACGCCTGCCATGCGAAGTAGTTTTCATCCATGGGAAAGTCGCACACGAGCCGGCGCACGCGCTCGCGGTAGATGTCGACGATGTGCCCCTCGGTTTCGGATTTCATCGCATCGTGCTGGCTGGGCGGGATGCCGAGCGAGAAGACGGAGACGGGGAGTCCGACGGCCCAACGGACGAAGCGGTTATCGAAAATCGGCGCGACGGTCGTGTCAAAGAAGTGCTGCTGCTGGTCGCGGGTGGAAGCGGCAAGGAGCAACTCGGGATCACGACGAAGAAGTCGCGCAAAGCGGTGCGAGACGCGAAGGAACTGTCCGAGCTTGGCGTATTCATAGAAGCCCTTGGCGAAGTAGTTGATGCGGCGTCCCCCGAACCGGCGGCGATCCCAAAACCGGCGCGTCGGCTCGTCGAGCTTTTCGCGCAGGCAGTCGCGGTACACATCGAGATTGCGTTTTTCATTGCCCGAACCGAAGAAGCGATAGAAGTCTTCGTAGCTGGACATATGCTCGACGGCGGCGATCTTCAGGCGGGCGAGACTGATGTGGCAACGGTTCAGATCGACGGCGGCGACGCGGGCGGGCGAGTGCACGAGATAGTTGAGCACGTTGCACCCCCCGGAGGAGATCGTCAGCAGCTTCGAGTGCGGCCCGAGATCCAGCGCCTCGGCGTCGACGCGGGGATCCTCCCAGATCTGGTTATAGATGAACCCGCGGAACCAGAGGGAAAAGAGCCGCTCAAGCATGCCCTTGCGGGTCATGGCGCCGTTGAACTGCACGGATTTCTTGAGCAGCGATTTGGAGGTCGCGGCGGGATTCGGAGCGGTCCATGTCGACATGATCACGATCCTTTCGCAGGTCTTGCCGATCGCGCGGGCCCGATCCATCAGGCCCGTGTGAGCAATGTGAAAGTGTTATCGGATCGCAATATGAGGAGCGGGTGAAATGTGAATGAAGATCAGATGCGGGGCCAGTGAGTTTCGATTTTGAACCCGAAATTGATGGAGTTGTCGATCCACCGGACCCATGTGGGGCGGAGCACGTAGAACTGCTCGCGGCGGATTCGGTCGACGAGCTGCACGGCGTAGGGGAAACGATCGAGGAAGAGCGCAAGCACGCGATCGAAGTCGGCGGGGTCGATCGGCTCGACGCGGCCGTGCATCTGAAGCCCGCGGATTTCCGAGGGCGCGGTGAAGTCGGCGTAGGTGCTGATCGCGGCGTCGGGACGGGCGGAAAGATGGCGACTGTGGGCCGAGTCGGGGTGGGAGACCCAGTAGAGATTGACGTCGGCGTCGGCGACAAAGTTGAGGTTGGCGGCGTGGGGCTTGTGGGCGTCGTCGACGGTGGCGAGCGAGAGCGTGGACACGGTGGCGAAGAAGTCGCGGAGCGTGTCGGGCAGGTCGTAGGGTTGCATGCGGGTCGCCTCGCGATCAGCCAAGTTTAGCGGCGGCGAACTCGCGAGCCAGCGTCAGCGCGTCATTGAGCTTGGCGGGATTCTTCCCGCCGGCCTGCGCCATGTCCGGTCGCCCGCCGCCGCCGCCGCCGGTGACCTTCGCCACTTCGCGCACCCAGTCGCCGGCCTTGAGCCCCTTGCCGATCATTGCTTCCGGCACCGACGCCAGGAACGACACCTTGTCGTCCCCCGCAGCCGCGAGCATCATCGCCGCTTCGGGCCGCTTCTTGCGGATGACGTCCATGGCGGTGCGAAGCGTGTTGGCATCGGCGCCGTCGATCATGGCGACGATGACATTACCCGCCGCATCGTCGGCGATCTTGCGGGCGTTTTCGACGACGCCGCCCTCGGCCTGTTTGGACGCCGTCTTGCGATGCTCCTTGATGATCTTCTGCAGATCGTCGAGTCCCGCACGCAGCGATGCACGCTCCAGCAGCGGCAGCGTCGTCGTGTTGACCGCATCGGTCAGGGCGGCCAGGTCCTGCTCGAGCGAGGCGGGCTGCTCCTGGCGGATGGCGTCGATGCGTTCGGCGAGCACGGCCGCGGTGTCGAAGGCCCGGCGCGCGATGTCGCCGGCGACGGCGGTGATGCGGCGGACGCCCTTGGCGACGGCTTCCTCGCTGACGATGGCGAAGCGCTGGGCGTCCTTCGTCGTCTTCAGATGCGTGCCGCCGCAGAATTCGATCGAGTAGCGCCGCCACTTGTCATTACCCGGCTCGGCGAGCAGGTCCTTGACCGGCGCCCCCATCGACACGACGCGCACCATCGGCGGATACTTCTCGCCGAACACCGCGCGGAGACTGTTGATCTTCAGCGCCTCTTCCTGTGGAGCGAGGTCGATGTAAATCGGCAGCGCCGCTTCGATCTGCTCATTGACGTGCTTCTGCACCTGCGCGATCTCCTCGGCGGTCAGGGCTTTGCCTTGCGAGAAGTCGAAGCGCGTCTTTTCATCGTCGACGAGCGAGCCCTTCTGGGCGATGTGGTCGCCGAGCACTTCGCGCAGGGCCCAGTTGAGCAGATGGGTCGAAGAGTGATGGGCCATGATCTTGTTGCGCCGCGGCTGATCGATCTCCAGAAGCAGCGGGTCTTCTTCGGTGAAGGGCAGTTCGTCGCGGTGGATGTTCGGCTGATCGAGCTGGCCCAGGTGGAAGTAGACGTCGCCGACTTTGATGGTGTCGTTGACCTGGAACACGGCGCCGTGGGTCGAGTGAATCGTGCCCCGGTCGCCGACCTGCCCGCCGGACTCGGCGTAGAAGGGCGTCGCATCGACGACGATCGCCGCGTCATGTCCGACGCGCAGCGCTGTGGCGCGCTCGTACTTGGGGCCGTTGAGCACCAGCACCCGCGCGGCGTGCGCATCGTCGGCGACATTGGCGTCGTAACCGACGAATTTCGTGGCGGGCAGATCGCCCTGATGCACGAGAGCGAAGAGACTCTGCTTCGCGTCGACTTGCCCGCCGTCGCCCCTGCTTCGCTGGCGGGCTTCGTCCATCAGCGTGTTGAACCCGGCGACGTCGACTTTCATGCCGCGCTCCTCGGCCATGAGCTGCGTCAAGTCCAGCGGGAAACCGAACGTGTCGTACAAGCGGAAGGCGTCGGCGGCGGTGATCTGCTTGTTCTGTGCTAAGCCGCAAGCGGCTTCGAACAATTCGATCCCGCGCTCCAGCGTTTTGCCGAACGATTCTTCTTCATCGCGGATCACCGCCGCGATGGCACCGGGGTCCTCGCGCAGTTCGGGGAACACATCGCCCATCTGATCGGCGATGACCGGCACGAGGCGATGCATGAACGGCTCGGCGATATTGAGGTTCTGCCGCCCGTAACGCACAGCACGGCGGAGAATGCGGCGCAGCACGTAGCCGCGCCCTTCATTGCTCGGCATCGCGCCATCGGTGATGGCGAACGTCAGGCAGCGGGCGTGATCAGCGATGACGCGATAGGCGACGTCGACGGCGCTATGCAGTTTGGCGCTGTAGGCCGGGGCGCCGGTGATCTGCTGAATCGCAGCGAACAAGGGTGCAAATACGTCCGAGTCATAGTTGCTGGACTTACCCTGCAGCACGGCACAGAGACGTTCGAAGCCCATGCCGGTGTCGACATGCTTGGCGGGCAGCGAAGCGAGCGAGCCATCGGTGTCGCGGTTGAACTGGATGAACACGAGGTTCCAGATTTCGATCACGCGGGCGTCGCCACCGTTGACCAGCGACGCGCCGGACTTGTCGGGCGTCAGGTCCACGTGAATCTCCGAGCACGGTCCGCACGGCCCCGTGTCGCCCATTTCCCAGAAGTTGTCCTTCATGTTCCCAGGATGCACGCGCTCGGGCGGCAGATGCGAGAGCCAGAGCTGCTTCGCCTCCTCATCGGGGGCGAGGCCCTCCGCTTCGTTTCCCTGAAAGTAAGTCGCATGCAGGCGGGTCGGGTCCATGCCCCAGACCTTGGTGAGCAGTTCCCACGCCCAGTTGATCGCCTCGGTCTTGAAGTAGTCGCCGAAGGACCAGTTGCCGAGCATTTCGAAGAAGGTGTGGTGATAGGTGTCTTTGCCGACGTCGTCGAGGTCATTGTGTTTGCCGCCGGCCCGGATGCACTTTTGCGTATCGACCGCGCGCGTGTAGGGCCGCTCGCCGACGCCCAGGAACACGTCCTTGAACTGGTTCATCCCCGCATTGGTGAACAGCAGCGTCGGGTCCTCATGCGGGACCACCGGGGCGCTGGGCACGATGGTGTGCCCGCACTTGGAGGCGAAAAAATCCAGGTACTGACGACGAATTTCATTACTGGTCGGCATAAGCGGACGGTTCCCTATTTTGCAGAGCGGACATTGTAGGGAACCCCAGGCAATGGGCAAAATGGTGGGGGATGGACGATATAATGACCATATGAGTAAACGCACGATCCAAGTCCGCATGACGACCCTTCAGGACCAGGGGAAGGATGAAGAAGTGGTGGCGATGACACCGGCCCAACGACTGGACCTGATGCGAATCCTTTCCGAGAACCCGTGGGTGCCTAATGAGCGAACAAAGACTGAGGCCGGAGTTTCGCGACGTGTTGTCCGAATTTATCGCCGGGGGGGTTGAGTTTCTCGTGGTTGGTGCCCACGCGATGGCGGCGCATCGGCTGCCGCGCTATACGCACGATCTGGACATCTGGATTCGCTCCACGCCGGAAAATGCCCCGCGCGCATGGCAGGCGTTAGCGCGGTTCGGCGCGCCGCTCAATGATCTTCAAATCACCGTCGAAGACTTTTGCCATCCCACGAACGTCGTGCAGGTCGGCATTCCACCGGGCCGGGTTGATGTGATCTGCTCCATCACCGGTGTGCAGTTTGATGAGGCGTGGCCGGATCGGCTGGAGGTTGAAATCGACGGCCTGACGCTGCCGATCATCAGCCGCGAACACCTGATCCGCAACAAGCGTTCGACCGGTCGCAAAAAGGACATGATCGACGTCGAAATGCTCGAGGATTCGGACGGCGGCTGACGCCCCCGCCTGCCCCATTTGTCGCCGGCTCAGGACGTGCTATCATGTCCGACTTTCAGATTCACGCCCGGGACCGCTCAGGGCAGTGTGGAGTTTTCGCAACATGGCTGATCGTAAGCCCATCGTGGGCGGCAACTGGAAAATGAACCTGCACACGGCGGAGGCCGATGCGCTGGCCGCCGCGCTCGTCGCCGCCGGGTCGTCCAAGACGGCGGAAGTGTTCGTGTGCCCGGCGTTCCCTTACCTCGCGCAGGTCGGCAAGAAGCTCGCCGGCTCGGGCATCCTGCTCGGGGCGCAGGACTTCTACATGAAGCCCAACGGCGCCTACACCGGCGAAGTCAGTCTTTCGATGCTCAAGGACATGGGCGTGTCCGTCGTGCTCGTGGGCCATTCCGAGCGACGCCACGTCATCGGCGAATGCGATGGCCTCATCAATGACAAGGTGCTGGCCGGCCTCGAAGCCGGGATGACCGTCGTGCTCTGCGTCGGCGAAAAGCTAGAACAACGCGAGAAGGGTCAGACCGACGCCATCAACATGGGCCAGACCCTGCTGGGTCTGGCCGGCGTCAAGCCCGAGCAGATGAAGAACGTCGTCATCGCCTACGAACCCGTCTGGGCCATCGGCACCGGCAAGACCGCCACGACCGCCGACGCTCAGGCCGCCCATAAGAAGATCCGCGACTGCGTGAGCTTCGGCCTCTTCGATCACAACACCGCCGTCGGCGACGCCCTCCGCATCCAGTACGGCGGGTCCGTCAAGCCCGACAACGCCAAGGAACTTTTCAGCCAGCCCGACATCGACGGCGGGCTCATCGGCGGGGCCTCCCTCAAGGCCGCCGACTTCAAGGCGATCATCGACGCCGCCGTCTGATCGCAACGCCAAGGACTTTGACCATGATTCTCACGCTCGCAGGTATCGGCACCACATTGCTGGCCATCGGCTTCATCTTCGTCTGCCTCGTGCTGACGCTCATCATCCTCATTCAGAAGCCCAAAGGCGGCGGACTCAGCGGCGCCTTCGGCGGGGCCGGCGGCGGACAGGGAGCCGTCTTCGGCGCCAAGACCGGCGACGTCCTGACATGGATCACCGTCAGCGGTTTCGCCATCTTCATCCTTCTGGGCATCGGCCTCGTCTACACCACCCGCTCCGACGCCAAGCCCACGCCCACCGAAATCGTCACCCCGGCCAACGCCCCCGAAGAACCGGCGACGCCCGGCAGCGGCAAGCCCGCCCCCGCCGTCCCCAACGTCCCCATCGATAGCAGCAACATCCCTGCGATTCCCCTCCCCGAGGCGCCTGCGGCTTCGAAGACCGAAACACCCGCCGCTCCGAAGGCCGAGGCGCCTGAAGCGCCGAAGACCGAAGCGCCCGCGGCCCCGACGACCCCCGCCCCCGCCGACGCCCCCAAGCCGGAGTAATCGCCTTTGATTCGTTCGATGACCGGTTATGGTGATGCAAGCGCCGATCGCGACGGGGTGCACTACACCGTCGAAATGCGCAGCGTCAACAACCGGTATCTGAAGGCGACGATCCGGCTGCCCGATCAATTGCTGGGCCTCGAACCCGAACTCGACGCCGAGGTGCGCAAACGCATCACCCGCGGGTCCGTCACGCTGACCGTCGCCTTCAAGGACACCAGCGCCAAAGCCGCCTACGCCATCAACGAAGCGGCCCTCAAGGAATACCTCTCGCACCTTCAGACCATCGAGCAGTCCGTCACCGACGGGTCCGTGACCATCGACCTGGGCTCCATGCTCGCGCTGCCCGGCATCGTGCAGCAGCCGGATCAGTCGGCGCTGCTTCAGTCGTGCCGCCCGGTGGTGCATGAACTGATGGACAAGGCGTGCGAGAAGATGTGCCGCATGCGTCAGGCCGAGGGCGAAGGCCTCGCCGCCGACCTGGTCGCGCACATCAAAGAGATCATCACGCGGCTCGAGCAGGTCGTGGAGCGCGCCCCGCTGGTCGTGCATGAGTATCATCAGCGTCTCCGCAGCCGCATCGACGAACTGACCGCGCAGGCCAAGCTCAAGCTCAACGAAGTCGATCTGATTCGTGAAGTGGCGCTCTTCGCCGAACGATGCGACATCAGCGAGGAGATTCAGCGGCTCCGGGCGCACCTGGAGCAGTTTCAGGAAATCCTCACGCGGGGCGACGACAAGCCGGCCGGCCGCACGCTCGATTTCATCAGCCAGGAACTGCTGCGGGAGGCCAATACGATCGCCAGCAAGTCCAATGACGCCCTGATCACCCGGACGATCGTCGAGGTGAAGGGGGCGATCGACCGCATTAAAGAGCAGGTCCAGAACGTGGAATAACCCTTCGCGGGCGTGGATTCTGGTGTATACTGGGGGGAGTCCGCCGTTTTCAATGTCAGGTGGCTCTTATGAGCAGTATCAATCCAGCTTCGAGCACCGCAGCCGTCGCCTCGGCCAGCGGCGAGGTCAGTTCCGGCCCCCAGGCCAAAGGCGATCGCGATCAGTTTGCCGCCGACGAGCTGGCCATCGTGCTCAGCCACTTCGACATCGGCATCATCGAGAACATCACCGAGTTCCCCCGCGGGTCGCGCCGGGCGCCCAAGCTGCTCCTCCGCACCGACAAGGGCATCTTCCTGCTCAAGCGTCGCGCCGGTGGAAAGAACGACCCGTTCAAGGTCGCCTTCGCGCATGCCCTTCAGCTCCATCTGGCCGCGCAGCAGTTCCCCCTGCCCCACCTGATGGGCACCAAGCGCGACAACAACTCGATGCTTCAGTGGAAGGCCCACATCTACGAATGCTTCGAGTACATCAACGGCACCGGCTACGATAACAGTCTCGAAGCCACGCAGGACTCGGGCAAGACACTGGCGCTCTTTCACAAGCTCGTCCGCGACTATCAGCCGGAGTACGAGCCGCCGCAGGGTTCGTATCACGCCTCCAAGACCGTGCAGTCGGCGATGGAGACCGTCCCCGCCACGCTCGCCAAGGTCGATCCGCGCAACGCCTCCGTTCATGCCGACAAGATCAGCGAGGTCGCCAAGTTCATGCGCCGCTCGTACAACGAGGCGGCGATGCGCGTCAACGAATCGGGCCTGCCCGACTGGCCCATGCAGATCATCCACTCCGACTGGCATCCGGGCAACATGCTCTTCCGCAAGACACGCGTCGTCGCCGTCATCGACTACGACGCCGCACGCATGCAGCAGCGCATCATCGACACCGCCAACGGCGCGCTCCAATTCTCGATCCTCGGCGGCGGTGACGATGCGGCGCAGTGGCCCGACTACATCGACGAATCGCGCTTCAAGCGATTCCTTCTTGGGTATGACACGGTCAACGTGCTTTCCAAGAGCGAGCTGCGCGTCGTGCCGTGGCTGATGATCGAAGCGCTGATCGCCGAGAGCGTCATTCCGATCGCCGCCACGGGGTCCTTCGCCCGCATGGAGGGCTTCGGGTTCCTGCTGATGATCGAGCGGAAGGTCCGCTGGCTGCAGGAACACGCGGAAAAGCTCGCGAATATTCTCGGTTAGCCCGCCCCGCCGTTCGGCCGCCTATAGTAAACCCATGCAACGACGCGCCGCCATCTCGATGCTCGCCCTGACGCTCCTGTGTGCGTCGGCGTCGTCGATGATGGCCGCGACCCCGGCTCCGACAAGCGATGTCGCCCAGTTGCTCGCGCAACTGAGCGATCCGGATTTCATGACCCGCGAGAACGCCACGACGCAGCTCATGACGTGCGACGACGTGAGCGATGACCAGCTCAGCACCGCGCTGCGGACGAGCAAGTCGCCGGAAGTGCGGCAGCGGCTCGTCCAGATCGCCATGCACCGCTTCTACGCCCAGCTTCAAATCAACGCCGGCCCCGAGGTCATCACTCTGCCCGACAACGGCGCAGCGCTGGGCGTGTATTTCCCAGAGCCGCGCAACGAGAACCGATTCGTCGTCAAGGCCCATCAGCACCCAATGCTCGACACCCCCGCCATGCTTATCTGCTTCACTTACCCCGGCTTCCCCGCCTATGCCTATCTGCGGCCGGGCGATCTGGTGACGGGCATGGACGGGCAGACGTTCACCGACGATCTGACGCGTGAGGAATTTTCCGCCCGCATCGGCCGACACGAACCCGGTGAATTCATCGACCTGGACCTGATTCGCAACAGCCATCCGATGCACGTGCGTTTCCGGCTCGACAACAAAAAGCGCCTCTCCGCCGTGAGCCAGATGCTCGCCAACGTCTCCGATCCCTCCCTCTACCAGCCCTGGCGGCAGCACCTCAACGCCTTGCTCGGCGACAGCGCGGATGAACCGGCGATCCGCATCACGATGGCCGACGCGCCCGAGTCCCAGCCCCAGCCCCGAAACCTCTCCGCCACCGGCCGCGTCCTGATGCGAGCGAATGTCCGCATCGAACAGCAGGTCGTCCCGGGCGGAATTCAGGTGCGGATCGTGCCCGCCCAACCCTGATTGAACATGCAAGACGTTTTCACTCCACCCACCGCCGCACAGACGCGCGAGCATCTGAAGCGTTGCACGCCGCGTCCGCCTGCCAATCCCCGCCGCATGCTCATGGGCATGATCGTCGTGGTGCTCGCCTGCTGGCTGCTCCTGCGCGATCACTGGCTCACACTCGTCATCCCGTGGACCATTCTCATCGGCATGATCATCTACGCCGGCCGCCGGGGAAAACGCCGCACGCGCCTCGAAGGCCGGGCGCGTCAGGTGTACGAACTGTCGCTGCTGCGCCGGCCGATGGATGTCGTCCGTGAAGCGTGGTCGCTTCTGCCGGACCTGACGACGACGCCGCATCTGCATGGGCAGACGGTGTCGCTCATGGCGGCGGCGCTGATGCGCGTGCACGACTACGACGCGGCCGCCGAAACCTGCGACTATCTGCTGGACCATCTGCCCAAGGGCACGCCCGCTTCCAATTACGTGCGCCTGCTGCGCATCATGGCGTACCTGCACGTCGATCGGCTCGCCGATGCGGACGACGAGATTCGCTCGCTCGCCCGCGCGGACCTGGCGCCGATCGAGTCGGCGATGCTCACGACCGGTCGGCTCTATCAGCAGATCAAAACCCATCACTTCGAGGACGCCGCGGCCGCGGACGATCGCATCGTCGAACAGCTTCGCCCGCTCGGCGTCGACGCCGGCTACGCCTACGGGCTCATCGCCGCGGCCTTCCAGCAGCGGGCCGACGACGCGGCCGCACGGAAGTGGTGGCGACGCGCGACGCTGCTGCTTTCGCCCGCCGCCATCATGAACGACCTGCCGGAAACCAAGTCGCTCGCCGCCCTGCCGCCCGCGCCATCGCTGGCGAATATGCTTTCGCAGACAGGGGGCGTGTATGCCTGACCCGAATCTGCAATTCGATCCGACGCGCTTCTCCCGCCAGCTCGACCTGAGCGATCTGGTCCGCCGGGCCATCGTCGGACTCTTCATCTTCGGTTGGATCGGCTCCGCCCTCCCGACGCTCGCCGACACGACCCTTCCCTACGCAAGCATGTTCGCCGGACTCGTCGGCTGGTTCATCGCCTCGATGTACTCCGCCCGGACGAACCAGTTCGTGCAGCGCGCCGCCGAACTGACCAATGCGCACGCACCCATCGAGCAGATCGAGCACGCCATCGCCGCCGCCCTGCCGCGCTTCACCATGTTCCGCACGGTCCGCCTGCTCATCTATCATCAGCTCGCCGCGCTGCGTCACCGCCAGCGTCGCCACGATGAATCCGCCGCCATCATCACCGCGCTCCTCTCCGAGTCCGCCCAGACGCCGACGTTCTCGATGCGGACGCAGCTTCTGCTCATGCTCGCCGAAGACCGCCTCGCGATGAACGACGCCTGGGGCGCGCACGCCGCGCTGGCGGGTCTGCACCAGCAGCCCATCACCCTGACCGAATCCGTGCAGGTGCTCGCGCTTCAGTTGCGTTACGAAGTCGGCTGCGGATTTGACCAGCTTGCGCTGTCGCAGCTCGCCCGTCGCCTTTCGCTCATCGAGCTGATGCCCGCCCCCGTCGCCGCGCAGTGTCACCGCCTGCTGGCCGTCGCCGCCCGCCGCACCGGCCGCATCGCCCTTGCCGACTACCTGACCGAGCGCGCCGACCTGATGGAGCCGGGCGCTTCGTAAAATCCATGTCCACGCGTTCGGATTTGCGATTCTTCTCGGAACGTGTACGCTATTCGACCCACCCGTATAGAGCCGCCCATTATCTACGAAAGCTTTCGCCATGCCCAAGCTGCTGCCGATTCGTGCCTACCGCTACGCTGTCCCGAACGCCGACGTGTCGAGCGTGATTGCTCCGCCGTATGACGTGCTCGACGAGGGCCCCAAGCAGGCGCTTCTCGCCAAAGACCCGCACAACATCGTCGCCGTCGACCTGCCCGTCACCCCGCCCAAAACCGTCGGCCCCGACAGCGCCTACGCCGCCGCCGGTCACATGTACCGCAAGTGGATCAGCGAAGGCGTCTTCACGCGCGAAGCCAAACCCGCCGTCTACGCCTACGAACAGGCCTACACCACCGGCGGCAAAACCTACGCCCGGCGCGGCCTCTTCTGCGCCGTCGGCGTCGAGGAATTCAACCGTCCCGGCGGCGGCATCTTCCGGCATGAAATGACGATCCAGGGCGGCACCGACGATCGCCTCAAGCTCATGAACGCCACCGATGCGCAGCTCAGCCCCGTGTTCAGCGTTTTCGACGACGCCGGCGAAAGAGTCACGAAGCTGCTCTCCTCCGCCTTCGCCCGCCCCGCTGACTTTCACGGCAGGACGGACGATGACAAAGTCGAACATCGCGTATGGATCATCACCGACGAGCCGGCGATTTCCGCCCTCGCCAAGGCGCTGGAGAAGACCGACATCTTCATCGCCGACGGGCATCACCGCTACACCACCGCGCTCAACTATTTCAAAGCGCATCCGAACGAGCCGCTGGCGAAGGGCTGCCTCATGGTGCTCGTGCCCGAGCAGGATCCGGGGCTGATCGTGCTGCCGACGCATCGCGTGCTCAAGGGTCTGGTCGATTTCGAGATGGGCAAGCTCATCGAGGTGATCAAGGCGGACGGCCGCCTCTCGATCGTCAAGAGCGATCACGGCGCCGACGGCACGCCGCAGATGCTCGACGACCTGCCCGGCTACGGCGCGCACGCGCTGGGGCTTTATGACCCGAGCACGGGACGGACATGGGTGGTCAGCGCCAACTCGGCGGACCCGCTGGCCAGCGATCTGCCGGACAAGCCCGCCGTGTGGCGCATGCTCGACGTCGCGGTGTTTCACGAACTGCTCGTCGATCGCATCATTCGTCCGGCCTTCGGCGGAGCCGGCATCAGCTATGCGTACCCGCACCAGCTCACCGAGCTGATCCGTCAGACGCACGATCAGCCGGGCCGGCTCGGCGTGGTCATGCAGCCGACGCCGCTGCGGAGCGTGTGCGACGTCGCTCGCGCCAACGCCGTCATGCCGCCCAAGAGCACGTTCTTTTTCCCGAAGCTGGCGACGGGTCTGATCATCAATCCGTTAAACTGAGCACGCATGGACCTGCACAACGCTCCTACGCTCGACGCCCTGTCGCCAAAGATCGATCGCCTCTTCGATCTGGCCGGCTGGAAGATCGCGGACATCGACCGTTCGTGGAACCGGGCCGACGGCACGCCGGTGTTCACGATCAAGGGGCGCTACACATCGCGCGGCTGGACCGAGTGGACGCAGGGCTTTCAATACGGCTGCGCCATTCTGCTCTTTGACGCGACGGGCGAGAAGTCGATGCTCGAACTGGGCCGGTCGCGCACGGTCGAGCGCATGGCGCCGCACGTCTCGCACATCGGCGTGCATGACCACGGGTTCAACAATGTTTCGACGTACGGCAATCTTCGCCGCCTGATGCGCGAAGGGCGCATCGCCGGCGATGAATGGCAGCGCCGCTTCTACGAAATGGCGCTCAAGGCCAGCGGCGCCGTGCAGGCCGCACGCTGGACGCCCACGCACGGCGGCGGCGGATTCGTGCACTCCTTCAACGGCCCCCACTCGCTTTTTTCCGACACGATCCGCTCGATGCGCTCGCTCGTGCTGGCGTGGCAACTCGGGCACGTGCTCATGGGCGAAAACGATGAGCCGATCAACCTGCTGCATCGCAGTATCGCGCACGGGCTGAGCACCGCGAAGTACAACATCTACTACGGCGAAGGGCGCGACATTTACGACACGCCCGCCGAGGCCGGTCGCGTCGTGCATGAGTCCATCTTCAACACGACCGACGGCCGCTACCGCTGCCCGAGCACGCAGCAGGGCTACTCGCCGTTCTCGACATGGACGCGCGGACTGGCATGGATCCTCTGCGGCTTCGCCGAGCAACTCGAGTTCCTCGCGGCGATGCGGCCGGATGTTTCGGACATGGGCATAACGCTCGACGAGGTCATCGGCGTGTATCGCCGGGCCGCGGAGGCGACGGCCCAGTGGTACCTCCGCCACAGTTTCACGGACGGCATGGTCTACTGGGACGCCGGCGCGCCGGGGATACCTCGCGACATCGTTTACGAAGCCGGACCGAGTAATCCGTACAACGATCACGAACCGATCGATGCGAGCGCCGCCGCCATCGCCGCACAGGGCTTCTGGCGGCTCGGCCGCCTGCTCGACGATGAGACATACGACCAGGCCGCCCGCGTCATCGCATCGACGCTCTTCAGCGAGCCGTACCTCTCGACGGACCGTGAGCACCAGGGCCTGATCCTGCACGCCAACTATCACTGCCCGCGCGGGTGGGACTATGTGCCCAAAGGCCGGCGTGTGCCCTGCGGCGAGTCGTGTCTTTGGGGTGATTACCATGCGATGGAGATCGCCCTGCTGCTCAAACGAGCTGCGGGCGGCGGGCCGCATGCCACTTTTTTTGATCCCCCTGCCGATTTGAATTCGCTACAGAAAACGCCATAATATGACGCCTTCGCCGACGTAGCTCAGTTGGTTAGAGCGAGGGACTCATAAGCCCTAGGTCGGTGGTTCGAGCCCACCCGTCGGCATTGCGATCCGCCCCGTTTTTCATTCGAAAAGCGGGGCTTTTTTTGTATGGTTCGGGAGCGCATCGACGCCGCGGAGGATGGATAGGTTCATGAGCCGCCCGCCGGTCACTGCGCTTTTTGCACGGTGAAAGTCCAGACGGGACCGGTCAGCAACTGACCGTTTCGATCGATCGTATCGACGCGCCAGAAGTACGTCGTGCCCGACGTCAGCGGTCCCGGCGAGCAGATGTTGCCATCCGTGAATTCCCCGATTCGCGTCATCGCATCGGCGCTCCGTCCGAAGCACACCGTGTGCTTCCCGGCCTGATATCCCGGCAGCCACATCAGATCCAGATCGGGCTTCGCCGTCGTCGCTCCGTCCGGCGGGATCGGCGTCGACGCACTTGGCGATTGATACCCCGGAATCCAGTAGACCTTGGCGCCATATTCGTACGGCCCGATGTCCGGCGCGGTGCCGACCACATCGGTCGTGACGCCATCGATGTACTTGCCGCTGTCAATGAGCGGCGACCCCGCTCGCGGGCGGAAGTCCATGTTCTGCGGATCGCGCAGAAGCTGTGCCGGATCGATCGTTTCGCCGGCGCCGATGTTCTGTCCCTGATGACCATTGAACGGCTCGGGGCCTTTGGCGTGGTACTTCCCAGACATCGCCCGGGCAACATTGTTGTAGACCTCCGTGTGCGTATTCCCGCCGTCTTCCGAGGCGATATAGATCGGCGCCGGCTCTTCGCCGAGGCCGAGGTTGTTGTAGACGTAATGCCAGTCGCCGCGGAGGATGAACGAACCGCTGCCGTAGCGCACGAAGCTCTTGCCTGTGAAGACATGGTCACGCGACATGTTCCACGCCACGCAGTAGCTCACGCGGCAGTGATCCAGCCGCGAGTTGAACTCGAACACCGCCGGATCCGGCGCGTACGCCCCGTCAAATCGGTAGCCCCATTTGGTCGTGTCCTGCGCCCAGCAGTGATCGAACGTGCCATAGTCGGAGTCGAACTGCCAGATGTGGAAATTGGCGCCGTCCTGAACTTGAAGCAGTCCGCCCCGGATGACCCGGCAGTAAGAAACCACCGAGAACTTCGCATTCTTGTCGCCCTGAACATTCGGCTTCTTGATGTCCTTGACGTTCGCGCCGTTCGGGATGCTGTGCGCCGAACCAGCCGTGTTCACCGTCACGCGATGAATCACAATACCCGGCGACTGACGCACCTGCACGGTGTCGTCATTGCCGCGAAAGGTCATCTGTTTGCCTTCCTTCCGCCCCGAAGACGGATCGATCACCGAGTAGTCGATCTGCTCGAAAAGACAGTTGTCGAGAATATTGTCCGCACCGGCCATGTGGATGCCGGACCCGTCGGCCTTGCGAAATGTGCAGTTGCGCACGGTGAAATGACGCGGATTCCAAATGGTCAGATGACGCGGCTGATCCGTCGCGAGCTGCGTGATTTCGGGTGTTCGATTGTCGCCGAGCATGCGTTTGCTGTAACTGGGATACAGGAAATCACAATCTTCGACCGTGATGTGCGTGCAGTTGTCGTTGTCCTCCCCGGTCCCTCGGAAAGAAATCGTCGTCCCGAAGAAGTTCAGGCCCTTGAGCACGACGCCGCGCACGTTCCACAAGTCGAAGGCATACGTCTGAACCTTCCCCCGAACATCCCGCCCCTGCGGATTCTTCCCGTCCATCGGGTAGTAATAGAGGTATTTCGAATCCTTGTCATAGAACCATTCCGTCGGCGCATCGAGCAGTTCGAGACTGCATTCCAGGAAGAACAGATTGAAGATCGGCAGCAGTCGGCCTTCGTCCTTCTTGAACTGCCGAGTCACCTTGCCGTCGTTGTCCGGGCCGCGCATGATCGGCAGCGCGCGGATGTTCCCATACTCGTTGAACTTCGTCTTGAAGCGCGGATTGCCCTTGCCATGCTCAGTCACCATTTCGCAGTAGGTGTCGAAGTTGGAGATGTTCATGATCGCCAGCGCGCCGGTCGCATCGAAACCGGCCTTGGCGATGTCACAGTGCGGAAACGGCTTCGTGTCCGCATCAATGTACTCGCGGTTCTTCAGATATGTGTTGTCCCCGAACGACGCCCAACGGCTCTGATCCCAGATCGACCCGTCGTACCAGAATGCGTTCGGCCAGCGCGCGGAAGTCTGAACTTCACCATTATCGAAAAGCTCCCAGATATCGCGCTTCAACCTAATGCGATAAATGCCGCTCTTGTAGGGCTCCCATGCGCCTTCACTGATGTCACTAATGGCGACCGTACCGTCGAAGACGACTTTCTGACCTTCCTCCGCTCGGATGACCACGGGTCGGGCCGGATCCTGCCATTGGTCGCCGGGAATTGGATTGGGATTGGTGGCGCCTTCAACTTCGCGATTCGTGGAAAGAATATCGTGATAACGCCCGGCGAGGAGGATCAGCGTGTCGCCGGATCGCAGGCGCGCCGCGCCGCAGGAAGGATCCTTGAACGGATGCTCCCGGCTGCCATCATTGCTGTTATCCCCGGTTTCACTGCTCACGTAATACTCAGCGGATTGGACCTTTTCAGCGATGCCAAGCCAGCAGAGACAAAACGCGAGAACGCATCCCGCGGCAATTCGTTGGTGAATCATGGTCGCACTCATTTCGTATCCGATTTGAACCACGGAAAGTATGTGACACGTATTTCAGTCGATCCGTACGGCACGAGCGTCACGTCCTCGATCTTGCCGAATGAAGTCACAGGGCTTTGGGGCGGGCTCACAGCTCGACCGACCCAGCGCTCCTGGAACGATCCCCAACCACCTTCCGTCGTCTTCGCGCCTTTGAGTTTCAGCCGCACTGGCGCATCGGCGACATGGAATGGCTGTTCCGGGATTGTATCCGCCTGCTCCACTACGACCGCCGGCTGCTTGTTATCGTCGTTCAGCAATGCATAGTTCCAATCACTTGCCGGACGAATCTCATACGCGTGAAACCGATCGTGCAAATAGTCTCGGACCGCTTTCCATTCTTCGTCGATGAGCAGCGAATAGACGAGCGGCCCGCGTGTCACCGCCACCGATCCATTTTCCCCCGGCTCCATATCGATGGCCATCGGGAACTGCGCCTGCACCGTATCGCCGTCGCGCCAAGGGCGCTCGATGCGAAAGAATCGGCCGGGCTCGACGCCCTTCTGCGGCTCGCCATTAACCCGCACCATCGGATTCTTACACCATGATGGGATTCTCAATTCCAATGGAAACGCCGCGGCTTGCTTTGTCACGATGGTGAACGTCGACGTTTCGCGAAACGGGTAGTCGGTCGTCTGGTCGATGGTCACTACGCGCTTGTCCGCGCCGACCGGGGCTGTGACCGTGTTGGGTCCATAGGCGGCGACGGCCAGCCCGCTGTCGGCCGTCGCCATCCACATGTCATGAACAAATGCCGGCCAACCGATGTGATAATTGCTTCGGCAGCAAGGATACCCGGAATTCGGACTCGGACAAATGGCGAACTTTCCCGCGCCATTGTCACGAAAGCCGAGGAATTCATTGGTGCATTTGGGTTGGTTGGCGAGGATGTAGTATCGAATGCCCTGTCCGTTGTACATCAGTGATGCGGGCAGCGCGTTATAGGCGACGCGTTCGTTTTGATCGCCGATCTGCGCATCGCCGAGAATCCGTAGGGCGACGGCGTCGGACATGATCCGCTCGACGATCGCGCATAGTTCGGAGCCCTCGGTGGCGCTGCGGTTGGACAGCGGTTCGGTGCCGTTGAGCATGCCATCGATGCGTCCGTATTTCTGCATGAGCCATCCATCGGGCCGGGTGGCGTTGGCGAATCCCTGCCGATCAATGTCCCGCCCTGTGACCAGATACGTCAGCGGCGGCGTCTTAAGCCCCTGCATCGTGTTGACCGCATGGTTGGGATACCAGTTGTCGCCAGTCCCATCGGCGTAGTACTGGCTCCATTGATTCGTCTGATCGATCAGCAGATGCGCCAGATCGAGCAGCCACTGCTCGCCCGTCCGGTTGTACATCCACAGCACGATTTCGAGATTGTCTCCGCCGCGCGCTTTGGGCCATTGCCACTTGGTCCCGTCGCCGAGCGGATGCGTCGGCAGTTCGGCAAGCTCATATTTCAGATATTTTTCGATGAATGCCGAAATACGCACATCGCTTGTCGCCTCAAAATAGTCGCGCATGTAATACAGCACCACCATGTTCGGCCACCAATTGCGTTCAAGCGGCCCGAAGTCGCCGGTGTCGCGCTGGCTTTGGATGACGCGGTCGACCCACTTCTTCGCCTTGGCCTTCAACCCCTCGTCGTCCAGCACATACGCCAGCGCGACCAGCCCACGGGCATAATATGGTCCGCGTTCCCATGCGTACTGCCCGCCGCGCGCCCGGTCCGTGATCCAGTCACTTTGACCGATGTCGTCGTAGAGTTCCTCGGCGTTTCCGGTCAGACCATCGCGCTGTATTTCGAGCTGGTGTTTGAGCCAAGATTTTGCATGCACGCTACCCATCGGCAGGCGATAGTACAGCTGTGCCTGTAGCGGTGGGCGATTGGACTGGGCATCCACGACCGCACACATTGCGAACGTCACGACAAGAATCAATCGACACACCATTGTCCGTCCCGGCTGTCTGAATCGAGCCATCACTGATCCTGTTATTCCTGCGGTGAGGCGATGGATGGGGCCGGCGGCAGCAGGTTTGGCGCGGGCATGGGCCTGCCATGCTCCCAGCGGATCGGCACCATCGACAGGTACCACGTCTTACCGTGATCATTATTGCCCTGATAAAAAAGATAATCGCGCCCGTCGTCATCCTGAAACAGGAACGGATGGCCGGATTCGCTATGGTTCCAACTGCCCGTGGGCCCATTGGGCACGATCGGCTTGTCCGAGAGCCGCTTGAAATGCAAGCCGTCGTCGCTGACCGCCACGCCGACCTGCTGCGGCGCATTGTTGTAGTTGCCGGCATAAAACATGTACAGACGCCCCTCGTGCAGCGCCATCGCCGCCGCCTCGATGCACCGCCCTTCCCATGCCAGATCGAGGTTCGGATCATCGAGCGGCGTCGGCACGGTCGGCTTGAGAATCGGACCGTCCATGTTCAACTGCTTCCATGTCTCCCGCGATAAATCGCTATCGACCGGAGCGGCGGCGACGCCCTGCATCTGAATCTTCATCTCTGGATCGCGCGTCGCCCAGTACAGCAGAAGCTGGCCCTTGAACACGATCACATCCGCATCGATCGCCCGCCCACAGGTCCAGTCGCCGGTCGGACGAAAGATCGGATTGCTCGGATCGCGCGTGAAGTTGAGCCCGTCGCTCGACCATGCATGACAAATGGCGTCCCTCGGGCCCGTCCCATAGGTCTGATAGAACAGATGCACCTTGCCATTGAGCACGATCGCACCGGGGGCAGTAAAGCCCTTCTTTTCAGGTTCGCCTGAATTCTGCAGTTCGCCGGCCTTCGTCCAATCCGCAAGATTCTCGCTGGTCGCCACGCCGATCGTCCAACCCGCGCCGGATTTTCCCGCGTAAGGCGGGATCGAATAGTAAAGCCAGTACTTGCCGTTGAATCGCACCACCGCCGGGTCTTTCGAGAAGGGCTTGCCGCTGACCGTGTCGGCGTAGTACATGCGCGGCGTGTCGCCGGCATGGGCGAAACCTTGGGCAAGAACGATCGTAGCGATCCAGGCGCAGGCAAAGACGCGAAGCGGGAAGCGGTGGGATTTCATTAAAGAACGTCGTCCGGCTTGAGGATTGAGCGGGGCTAATTCAGATTCCAGAATTCCTTGGGAATTCCGCTGACGGGCGTAGTGGTGTCGTAGGACTTGTGCCATTTGAATGACCACAATTCCGTGAGCACAACGGCGCTTGATGACCCGTCCATGCACACCACGTTGGTGGCCCGACCGTGGCGATTGGTGCACCAGAGTGCTACGGTATCCATCGAGCTGGCCATGGAACGATAGGGGTCATCCATGTTCGAGGGAAATATCTTGAGCGTCCCCCGGTAAAGATCGCGCCATGCGGAGTCGCCCAGCATGGGCACGCGGCTGGGCATGGTGATTTCATTGAGCGACTTGAAGACATCTGAGTCCGCGATGTATCGATTGTCATAGCAGAGCCAGGTGTTGTACCCGTAGCTGGAGCGGTCCCAGGGTTCAACTTCCCCGTGGCGCTGATCGCCCCATGTCATGCGGGCCGAACCCATGCGCGTGTTGGCTGATGAAGGGTTCGGATCGTTGCCCCAAACCGATTTGCCAGGCGGGTCTTCGGTGCTCGGGCACTTGAGCACATCGTGCGCCGCGTTGATATACGGCTTCAGTTCGTACGTCCACACCTTCCCCGCGCCCGCCTCCGCATTCCAGTAGTAGGGAAACAGAAGATTGAAGTTGTCCGCCAAGTACAGCGTCTGGGCCACATGGAGCTGATGCGTATTGGAGGCGCAGTACGCACGCTGCGCCGCGGCCCTGGCCTGTTTCAACGACGGCAGGAGAATCGCGATCAGCACCGCAATGATCGTCGTCACTACGAGCAGTTCGATCAGCGTGAACGCGTTGGGCATCCTCGTACACCGGCCAGATCGTTGATTCATAGGTGTCGCCATATTGATGTTCCGAGCGGAACCAGGAGCAAGGCGATCGGACGGCTTTCACCGTGCGATCGCGGATTTCGTCAGGGCGTCCGATCAGCGGCGGCGACGCTTGAGTGCGGCAAATGCCAACAGCGCCAGCCCGCCGGGCAGCGCCGCCGGCGACGGCACGACGACAGGGCCGAAGATGAACTGGTCAGCCGTGCGCACCACATCGCTGACGCGCACTTCGTCCACAGCGTTAAGCTCGAATCGATAGGGACTGCGGTTCGACGACCCGATGACCAAATCGGTCGTCGCGTTGGCCATGTCATTGAGCGTACCCGATCCGATCAGATTGGCCTGCGTGGCGGCGTTGTCGACCTTCGTCCAGTAGATCTTCGTGTTGCCCGAGACGCCGTCGGCGCCGGTGTAGGTCACCGCGACATGGAACCAAGTGTCGGCGGCGAAGGCGTTGGCGCCCGACGTCGGGATCGTGGCATTGACGGCGGACCCGCCGCCGGAGCTGACGAGTTTCAGGATGCCGCCGGCGATTTCAAACACGAAACCGCGTGTGCCGCTGGAGGTGTCGCGGGAGAGGATTTGATGCTCATTGGTGATGTCGCTGACTTTGATGAGCGCTTCATAGGTCAATGCGCCGGAGGCGGATTGAAGATTGCTTTGGGCGAACGATGTGCCGATGTTCAGCCCGCCGCCGACCGAGGAGCCGGACACGCCGCTGTGATAGGTGTTGTTGCCTGATCTCAAGACGTCGAACGCGGAGCCGAAGCCGGTGAATGCCGTGGCGCCATATCCGCCTCCGTTACCGAGCACGTTATCACGTCCGTCGAAGCCGCCGGTGTTGGTCAGGTTGTAGCTCGTGCCGTTGGCGCCGAAGTTGACGATGGGATTGCCGGGATCGCTTCCGCCGCTGACTTCGTCAAAATGGTACAGCAGCAGCGTATTGGAATCGGCGGTGTACGGCCCGAGAACCGCGGCCTGTCCGGCACCAGCAGATGTCGCAAGAATGAATGCGGTGACGATGCGTTGGATGAAACAACTGATACGCGATTGGGAACAAGGCATTATTCGCTCCTTTCAAAGAGGTCTCATTTTCCTGCGTCGAACTTCGTCGGCGCTTCCGTAGGTTCAAGCGTCTGCTTGCTTAGTGTCGCGATCTGCTCGGGCGACAGGGCCGCGTCGAAGATCGCCAGTCGGCTGATTCGCCCATCGACGTAGTCCGCATCACGATCGCTGCGGCGGCCGACGTAGATCGGACCGCGCGACACATTCACCGGCAGACTGCGCGAGGCGGACTCCTCGGCGACGCGCCGGCCGTCGACGTAGAGCGCGACCGTCCTGCCGTCGTAAACGCCGGCCAGGAACACCCATCGATCCACCGGCATCAATTCGCTCGCGCCCACGTGAATCGGCTTGTGTTGCCCCTTCTGCATCACGACGAAGGCCGGATGCTCGTCAAATATCTCCAGCGAGTAGGACGCGACGTCATAGCACTTGTGCACGATCGCCTGACGCTCGCGGCTGTTGAGCCGGACCCATGCAGCGACGGTCAGCCGGTTGCCGATCTGATTCAGTGCGTCATCGGCGTCGAGGGTCAGATAGCCGCGGCCGTCGAGCACGAGACTGCGATCGTCGTCTGGGTCGGCGATGTGGGCCGTGCCGTTGAAGGACGCGCGGCGAAGGCCGATCAGATCGATCGCCCGCCCGTCCTCCGCCGCATCGAACCGCCAGTACGCCACGGGATTCATGAGCAGCACGTCATCCGAGAAATTGCGGGCGACGCCGGCGCTGATCTGTCGCACATCGCCCGCCGCGAGCACATACTGGTTGTCGCGCGTCTCCAGCCGCACTTTACCTTCGGTGACGTGCAGCATGCTCACGCCGTCATTGCTGACATCGGCGACGAAGCGCGTGCCCAGATCGACAATGCGTGCATCACCGGCCAACTCCACCACGAAGCCGTGCGCCCGCTCGGGGACATACGCTTCGACGCGCCCGCTCGTGAGCCGCCCGCGATTGGGACCGACCATGCGAAACTCGCAAGGCCCCGCCAGATCGACCACGGCGGTCGAGTTGAACATCACCTGCGCCTTGCCCGAAACGAGGCGAATCGGCCCATGCGACAATTCGTGGCCGAGTTTGGGCGACTCGACCCCGTTTGCGTCGCCGGACTCGTCAAACACCGCATCTTCCAAGTTCGTTAGAATCGCCAACCCCGCCGGCGGCGTTGATCGAGACACGGCATTCGAAGGGCCGGGCGACATGGCGAACCACACTGTCGCCGCCAACGTCACCGCGGCGGCCAGCGCCAATCCCCAGAACCGAACGCCGAACATCGACGCGCGTTTCACGATCACCTGCGGCTCCGTATCCGCGTCTTCGATCTTCGCCAGCGGCGCCGATTCGCTCATCGCATCGTAAATGAGCGCGTGCAGGTGATTGGCGAAGATGAAATCGCGCATTGCCCGATCATCATCGAGCGCGGCGTTGAACAGATCGCGATCGTCGTCGCTCAATGCGCCGTCAAGGAAGTCGTCGATCATGTCCTTGAGCGGACGATTCACTGCGTCGACTCCCATCCCAGACTGGACTGAATGCAGCGTTTGAGCATGTGGCGCGTGCGCTTGAGCAGCGCCCGGATCGCCGCGTCGGTGGTCCGCGCCTGCCGGGCGATTTCGAGCGTGTGCATCGCCTGGTTGTATCGCATGTCCAGCACCTGACGCGCACGGTCAGGAACCTGCTTCAGACATTCACGCAGCGCCTGCTCCATCGACTTGAGTTGCGGCGCCGCTTCGACGTAATTGGCGGTCAATCGGTCGAGCAGATCGGGGGTGAACTGATGACGATCCCGCGCCTGGTCGCGACTGAACTTGAGCAGCTCCAGCTTGGCGATGCCCAAGAGCCATGGCACGAACGGCCGCTGCGGGTCGTAATCCGCCGCTCGCCGCACCGCCACCACCGCGATGCGCTGCGCGACTTCCTCCGATTTCTGAAAGTCCCCCAGAGCCGCGTGCAGATAACCCGTGAGCAAGCGCTGCGACTTGACCCACTCCCGGGCGAGAATTTCCTGAGCTTCCTGCGACATGCTGACTGTCACGCCTCAATACTTTGCCGCTGAATCGAACGAAGAACCTCGCTAGTAAATCTCCCGCTGGACACGGGATGTGACACTTGGCGGGAAGAATTTTTCCGGTCACCGCCGCCTGTTGATTTCAATCGTAACTCTCTCAAGCATCATGGGATACGATCTGCCATGCCGTTCAATTGATGATCGCGGTGGGCGACTCCGCGGGACCGTTATGTCGCGCGTGTGCTGCGCTCGAGCAGGCGCTGAAGCAGGATGAACATCAGGAGGAATCCGCCGATGGCGATCTTCGTCCACCATGTATTGAGGTTGCCTTGGTAGTTGGGGATCGTGGTGATGACGCCGAGGATGAGCACGCCCAGAAGCGTGCCCGCCACGTGCCCGACGCCGCCGGACAGGAGTGTGCCGCCGATGACGACGGCGGCGATGGCGTCGAGTTCCATCAGATAAGCCGCCGAGGCGTCGCCGGCCTGCGTGCCGACGGCGTGGATGATTCCGCCGATCGCGGCGCACAGGCCGCTCAAAGCATAGATGCGGATCGTGGTCGAACCGATAGGCAGGCCCATGAGCATGGCCGACGATTCGCTGCCGCCGATGGCGTAGATGTTGCGTCCGAATCGCGTCATCGATGCGAGCACCATCGCGCCGGCCATCGTGATCATGAACACGATCGCCGGCAAGTTGAAGTCGACGATGCCGAAACGGACAAGCGCATCGAACGCCGGCACGCCGCGGATTTCCAATCGCTTTTGCGGCGTCAGCGCCAGCGCGACGCCGCGTGCGAGGAACATCCCCGCGAGCGTCACGAGGAAAGGCGGCAATCGGAAGCAGCGGATGATCGCGCCCATACCCGCGCCGAATCCCGCGCCCAGCGCCATGACAAGCAACACCGCCGGCACGACCGGCATGTGCCAGACCACCAGACACTTGGCCAGAAAGATGCTCGCCAGCGCGATCACCGCGCCGACGGACAGGTCGATTCCGCCGGAGATGATGACGAACGTCATGCCGATCGCCGCCATGCCCAGCGAAGCGTTCTCCGCGAACATCGAAGTGAACCCGAACCACGAGCAGAACCCCGGATACGCCAGCGATGCGGACGCGTAGAGCACGACAAAGACCAACGCTGTGGCGACAGTCGGCGATCGCATCCATGTCGGCAATCGTTTCATGCCCGCACCTTTCGACGAAACACCATCGACCGCAGCACGTCCGATTGGAACAGGCACACGATGAGCACCACGAGAGCCTTGATGATGAAGTTATATTCGGTGGGGATGCTCTGCCCGCCGAAGCGTGTCATGAGGATCGTCGTCGTGAGCGTTTGAATGATCAGGGCGCCGATGAGCGAGCCGGTGAGCGAGAAACGTCCGCCGACAAGCGGCGTGCCGCCGATGACGACGGCGAGAATGGCGTCGAGCTCGATGTAGAGACCGGCGTTGTTGGCGTCCGCGGCCGTGATGTCGGATGCGTAAATCAGACCGGCGATCCCGGCGCACAGGCCGGTGAACGCATAAACCATGAAACGGATCAGGCGGACGTTCAGGCCGGCGTAGTGAGAGGCGGTTTCGTTGCCACCGACGGATTCGATGAACAGGCCCAGCGCGGTCATGCGCGTCAGACCGGCCGTGAGCATCGCCATGACGACGACGATCGTCACGGTGAACGGAAGTCCAAACAGGTCGCCCCCGCCGATGAATGTGAAGCCGGCGTGACCGGCGACGCTGATGATCTGTCCGTCGCTCAGAAGCTGCGCGATGCCCCGTCCGGTGACCATCAGAATCAGCGTCGCCACAATCGGTTGAATCCCCGCCGTCGACACGAGCAAGCCGTTCCACGCCCCCGCGAGCGTGCAGACGATCAGCGGCACGGTAATCGCCATCGTCAGACTCGCGCCATGCTGCGCCAGCAGCACCGCCGCCAGCGAACCGGCCATCGCCATCACCGCGCCGACCGAAAGGTCCACACCCCCCGTCGCGATCACCAGCGTCATGCCCATCGACACCAGCAGCACCGGCGCCGCCCGATCGAGCACGTCGACAAGCGAACCGGTGAGGCGGCCGTCGATGATTTCGATGTGAAAGAACGCCGGGTTGACCAGCGCGTTGAACACGAGCAGGACGCCCAGCGCCGCGATCGGCCAGATGAGTTTGCCCATCGACTCACGCATCGGCGCTCTCCGCATGTCGCGCCGCGATGAACTGCATGATCTTCGGCAGGGTGATGTCGCCGCCGGTCAGTTCGCCGACTTTTTTGCGATCGCGGAGCACGATGACCCGATGCGAATCGCGGGCGACTTCCTCGATTTCGCTGGAGATGAAAAGGAGCGCCATGCCGCGCTGACACAGCGAGGCGATCAGCTTCTCGATCTCGGCTTTGGCGCCCACGTCGATGCCCCGCGTCGGTTCATCGAGAATCAGCACGCGCGGATCCATCGCCAACCAGCGCGCCAGAATCACCTTCTGCTGATTGCCCCCCGAAAGCTGGCCGACGGGTTTGTCAGCGTCGGGTGTGGCGATGTTCAGCGCCTTGATGAAACGCTCCGCCAGTGCCTCGGCGTCCCGGCTGCCAATGCGACGCAGCCAGCCGCGCCGCGCCTGAAGCGCCAGCACGATGTTCGCCCGCACGCTCAACTCCGGCACGATGCCTTGTACTTTGCGGTCTTCGGGCGTGAACGCAATGCAGTGACGGATGGCGGCGCGCGGCGTGTGACGATGCATGGGCTTGCCATCGATCGTGATCGACCCTTCCTGCGGCGCGTCGATGCCGAAGATCAACCGCGCGGTCTCGGTGCGGCCCGATCCGAGCAGACCCGCCAGCCCCACGACCTGCCCCGCTCGCATCTGAAGGTCCATCGACGTCACGCTATGACGCCGCCCCAATCCTTTCGCCTCCAGCACCACGGGCGTCTCCGTCGTCGTCGCCGGGGTCGCATGGCGCTGTTCCATCCGCTCAACCGCTTCAAGCTCCCGCCCGATCATCTTCGACACTAGCTGCAGCCGCGGCAGCTTCGCCGCCGCGTACTCGCCGATGAGTTTGCCGTTGCGCAGCACGGTGAGGCGGTCGCTGATGGCGTAGACCTGTTCGAGAAAGTGGCTGATGAAGACGATAGCCAGTCCCTCGCCGCGCAGCCGCCGCATGACCGTAAACAACTCGGCGACCTCGGCGGTGTCCAGCGAAGACGTCGGCTCGTCGAGCACGAGCACGGAGGCGTTCTGATCCAGCGCCCGGGCGATGGCGACCATCTGCTGAATCGCGATCGAGCAGCTTCGCACCGATTGCCGCACGTCGATGCTCACGCCGAGCCGCGCCATCGCTTCTTCGCCCCGCCGACGGACCGCTCGCCAGTCGATCAGCCCCATCCGCCGCGGCTCGCGCCCGATCGAGATGTTCTCCGCCACGCTCAAGTCCGGCACGAGGTTGACTTCCTGATACACCGTCGCGATGCCCAGCCGCTGCGCGTCGAGCGGGCTCGCCGGGTCGATCGGCTGTCCTTTGAAATGGATGCTTCCGCCGTCGCGCCGGTGCACGCCGGTGAGCACTTTGACGAGCGTGCTTTTGCCCGCGCCGTTTTCGCCCATGAGCGTGTGCACTTCGCCGCGGCGCAGCGTCAGGTCGACGCCGTCGAGCGCCCGCACGCCCGGAAACGTCTTGACGATCCCGCGCATCTCGATGAGAGGTGTATCCGCCATTCCGCACATCGCCTCAATACTGGCGTGACCCGATGACATCCTTCGCCGTCGACTGATCGAACACCTTGTCCTCGACGACCGTGTGTTTGGGCAGCGGCTTACCCGCGGCCGCCTGCTCGACGGCGTCGAAGGCCGCCGGACCCAGCAGCGGATTGCACTCGACCGTGCAGTTGAGTTTGCCCGCCACCATCGCCTCGAACGCCGCCTTCACGCCGTCGACCGACACGACGATGATGTCCACGCCCGGCTTCTTGCCCGCTTCCTCGATCGCCTGGATCGCGCCCAGCGCCATGTCGTCGTTGTGTGCGTACACGGCGTTGATCTCGTCGCCGGCGGACTTCAGAAACGCCTCCATCACTTCCTTTCCCTTTGCACGTGTGAATTCGCCGCTCTGGCTTCGGATGATCTTCATGTCCGGATGCGCGGCGATCGCTTCCTCAAAGCCCTTCTTGCGATCGATCGCAGGCGCAGCCCCGACCGTGCCCTGAAGCTCGACGATATTCGCTTTGCCGTCCATCTTCATGGCCAGCCACTCCCCCGCCATCTTGCCTTCGTTCACGAAATCCGAAGCGATCAGCGTCGCGTACAGACTGGCATCGCTCACGCTCACGCCCCTGTCGACGAGGATCACCGGAATGCCGCGCTCCTTGGCCTTGCCCAGCACCGGCTCCCACCCCGTCTCGACCACCGGCGCGAGAATGATCGCATCCACGCCCTGCGCGATGAACGCATTGAGCGCCTTGATCTGATTTTCCTGCTTCTGCTGCGCGTCGGAGAACTTGAGTTCGACACCGCGCTTCTGGGCTTCGCCCTGAATCGATTGCGTTTCGGCGGTGCGCCAGTTCGACTCGGCGCCGATCTGCGAGAAGCCCACGACGAGTTTCTTCGCCGCACTCATTCCCCCGCCGCTTCCAGTTGAGGAAGCCGGTTCCTTGTTACAACCGGCGAGCAGAGACAGGGCCACGGTCAAGGCGAGCATGCGGGTTCGGAAGTTCATGAGGTTTGCTCCTGTGCGGGAAGCCGGGGGCGGCGCACCATGTGCGCGCCCCGGGCGGGGTGAGTCAGAAAGAGCGTCGGCTCGATACCGGTATGGTCGAGGTAGGCGCGGTGCATTTGATCGATGATGCGAGAAGCATGATCGGCGGCGATCAGCGAGACGGTGCACCCGCCGAATCCCCCGCCGGTCATGCGGCTGCCGAACACGCCGCCGTCGATCCCGATCGAATGAGCGAGATCGACCATCAGATCGAGTTCATCGCAACTGATCTCAAAGTCATCACGCATCGACAGGTGCGACGCATCCATGAGCCGGCCCATAGCTCGCCAGTCGCCGCGGCGCAGCGCCGCCGCCGCGTCCTGCGTCCGCGCGGTTTCGGTGATGATGTGCCGTGCCCGGCGATAGGTGACATCGTCCATCGCCGACGTCGCCGCATTGAGCATCGCCATGTCCGCATCGCGCAGCGACACGATGTGCAGCGCCTCCGCCGCCGCGCGGCATTGCCGCCGCCGCGTCGGATATTCGCTTTCCGTCAGCGCGTGCTTCACATTCGTATTGGCCACCAGCACCGAAACGCCCGGATCGAGCATCGGCACGTGCTCCACCTCGCCGCTGCGGCAATCGAGCAGCAGCGCATGCCCCGCACGCGCCCGCACGCTGACGGTCTGGTCCATGATGCCGCACGGCATGCCGGCGTATTCATGCTCGGCCCGCTGGCAAAGTTTCGCCTTGTCCATCGCATCAAGCGAGGCGCCGCCGAGCGCTTCGACGAGCGTCGCCGTTGCTACTTCCAGGGCCGCGCTCGACGAGAGCCCGCCGCCGAGCGGGACATCCGTTTCGATCCACACATCGGCCGCACCCCCGACGATGCGCCGCTGCGCCATCAGGGCCCACGGTCCGATCGCGTAACGTGACCAGGCCGGCTGGCCCTCATGGTCAAAGGTCTTCACATCGACCGCCGCCTCGCTCTCGCCCAAGGCGCTCGCGAAGCGGACCTGCCCGTGCGTCGTCCGGTCTGCCGCGAGCACGGTGTAGCGATCGATCGCCATCGGCAGCACAAAGCCGTCGTTGTAGTCGGTGTGCTCGCCGATGAGATTGACGCGCCCCGGCGCCGCCGCGATGTACGTCGCCGCACGGCCGAAGCGATGCATGAACCCCGCCTCCGCGCGCGCGATCAGCGCCGCGAGTCGCGCATCATGGGTCACGGATTTTCCCGCTTCGTCGTGCATTAGGTCAGCGGCCGCCTTGCGGAACGAGGCGAATGAGCCCGGCGTCGACGTACTGCCCGCCGCCGGTCTGATGACAATGAATGGCGATGACGTTGCGGCCCTCGCGCAGCGCCGCCGTCGCCGCCGCGCTGAGGGGCATCGTCACGTAGTTGGTGACAAAACCCTTGACCGTCGTCGCCGGAACGCCGTTGATGAACACTTCCGCGTCTTCATCGTGATAGATCGAAAGCATCAGTTCGCCCGCCCCGGCGTCGAGTTCGACGGTGCGGCGGATCCAGATGTCGGGCGTGTCCCAGCGCGTGCGGACGGTGGTGTTGGGCGTCTCGGGCGTGCCGAACCCGCCGGGCGCTTCGTGCCAGTTGGATGCGTCAAAGTCCGGCTTCATCCAATCGTCCGCCGGCGCAGTCGTCGTGTAGCGCCACTGCTGCGGCGCTTCAGCGCTGGTGGGCACGATCGTCTTTTCCATCGGCGGCGGCATGTATAGCTCGGCATTCCATTTCGCCAGCTTTTCCACGCCGATCTTGCAGATTTCGCGATCGTAAGTCAGCAGCCCGTTGACTTCGCCCTCGACGTCCGTCGTCTGCGTGTACACCGCGGCGGCGAGGCCCTTGCCGATCAGACGGTGCAGATTGATCATGAGCTGCCGATAGTGATCGCCCAGTTCGTCCGAGTCCTTGTACGTCCGGTAGCCCCAGTTGCGATCCGGCTGCCACAGGTGATCCTTCACCGGAAGCCCCAGCCCGCCGAACTCGCCCAGCACGCTGATCCGCTCGTCCATCACCGCGAACATCCCCGGCCCCGGATAATTGTGCATGTCCTTCATCGACCCCGCCCCCAGATCCTCCCATCCGCTGGGCCCGTCGACGAGGCGCGATGGATCGCGCCGCATCGTCCACTCAATCACCTCGTTCGTCTGATGCTGGCCCCATCCTTCATTGAAAGGGACCCACACCACGATGCTCGGATGATTGTGCAGCGCGGCCATGATCGCTTCCCATTCGCTCATGTACGTCGCGTGCTCCTCCGGCGTGAAGCTCACATCCTTGTGCGAACCGCTGCCCGCCTGCATGCGCTTGCCGCGCTGCATGATCGACGGCATGTCCTGCCACACGAGCAGCCCCAGCTTGTCCGCCCAGTAGTACCACCGCGCCGGCTCGACCTTCACATGCTTGCGACACATGTTAAAGCCCATCTGCCGCGTCACCTCGATGTCAGAACGCAGCGCCGCGTCCGTCGGAGCCGTGTACAGACCATCAGGCCACCACCCCTGATCCAGCGGGCCGTACTCGAACACCGGCTTGCCGTTGAGGAACATGCGGTTGAAGCCCGCTTCGTCCTTCTTCATCTCGATCGAGCGCATGCCGAAGTAGCTTTCGACCGTGTCCGTCTTCCCGTCGGGGCCTTTCCATGTGATCTTCACCGGGTACAGATACGGATCTTCCGGCGACCATGTCCGCGGGTTTTCGAGACGGATGATCACGCGTGTCGGATCGGTGGTGGTCTCGACTTTGACGCCTGAAATACCGGGCAATTCGACGCGATCGATCATCGCCGTCTGGCCGGCGGCGCTCGCACCGATTTCGATCTCCGCGGTCTTGGCGGCGAGGTGCGGCGTGATCTTGAGTGACTGGATGTAGCTGGCCGGGACCGGCCCGAGCCAGACCGTCTGCCAGATGCCCGTGACCGGCGTGTACCAGATGCCTTCGGGCCGCTCGACCTGCTTGCCGCGCGGCTGCGCCCCCGCATCGCTCGGGTCCCACACGCGCACCGTCAGCGTCTGCGCCCCATCGCCCTTGATCGCATCGGTGATGTCGCACGTGAACGGGTCATACCCGCCGCGGTGCTCGCCGACTTGCGTGCCGTTGACCCACACCGTCGCCTGCCAGTCGACCGCGCCGAAGTGCAGAAGCAGCCGTCCGCCCGCCGTGGTCGCCGGCCGTTCGAACGTGCGCTGATACCACAGCGCCTTGCCCGGCCCGACGCGTTTGCCTACGCCGCTCAGCGCCGACTCGATCGCGAAGGGCACGAGAATCCGCCCGTCCCACGACGCGGGCGCCGCCTCCGCCGCCGCTTCGACAATGGCGTAGTCCCACAGCCCGTTCAGATTCGTCCACGCCTCGCGCACCATCTGCGGCCGCGGATACTCGACGAGCGCGTTGTCCGGCGAAACTTCCTTCGCCCATCGTGTCATGATCGTCGCCTTGGCCGGCGACCACGCCTCCGGGGCCGGGCCCGCACCCCGCGCGATCGCCGTCGCCGTCATCGACATCGCCACAGCCGCAAGCATCCGCCGCATTCGCATCATGTGCTCCAGAACAGGGGGCCTCATCTGAATATCGAGACATGCTACGACCACGACACAACGGCCGCATTGAGATCGCCGTCATATATTTTGAGATCCTTTGCCACGTCTGATTCGATCGTTCTGCACTTATGAACGGGCAATTCACTCATTTCAGCCGGATGACGACATACGGCATAGTATTTCCTTGTATGCCGCATATCCGACAGGTCGCGCTGATTGTGGAAACGTCGAGCATCTACGGCCGGCGGCTGCTGGAGGGCGTCAACCGATATGTGCAGACGCATCGGCCCTGGTCAATCTTTTTAGATCAGAGCGATCTGTTCGCACGCCCGCCGGCTTGGCTGGCGACCTGGCGCGGCGACGGGATCATCTGTCGCACCCGCCGATCGCTGCTGGCGATCGATCCCCGGCGTCAACCGATCGTGGACCTGAGCGACATCGAGGAGCCGCGCCCGGGCGTGCCACGCATCGAATCCGATCATGCCGCCATCGGCCGCCTCGCCGCCGATCATCTGCTCAACCGCGGATTTCGCCGCTTCGCATTCTGCGGGTTCTCCGATCACCGATGGTCGGAGCTGCGCCATGACGGATTCAAGAACCGGATCGCCGCGACCGGTCATGACGTACACAGCTACCGATCGACATGGAGCGGGCGGCGGGACCGGTCGTGGGTCGTCGAGCAGCGGCGCATCGAGCGCTGGCTTCGCCGACTCAAGAAGCCGGTCGGCATCATGGCGGCCAACGATCTGCGCGGCCAGCATGTGCTCGACGCCGCAGCGCGGGCGAATCTGGCGATCCCCGAAACGGTGGCGGTCATCGGGTGCGACAATGACGAGCTGCTTTGCAGTCTGGGTCGCCCGCCGCTGTCGAGCGTCGTGCCGCATGCGGCGCGCGTCGGGTACGAGGCGGCGGGCGTGCTGGACCGGCTCATGGACGGTCGGCACGTCAAGGCGTCGTCCCTGCTGATCGAGCCGCTCGATGTCGTGACGCGGCAGTCGTCGGATGTGCTGGCAATCGAGGATGCGCTGGTGGCCGAGTCGCTGCGGATCATCCGCGAGCGGGCAAGTTTCGGTTTGAGCGTGGAGGAACTGCTCGAAGAGCTGGCGGTGTCGCGCACGACGCTGGAGCGGCGCTTCCGCGAGCAGCTCGGCCGATCGCCTCATGCCGAGATTCGCCGGGCGCAGCTCAAGCGCGTCAAGGAACTGCTCGCCGGGACCGAACTGCCGCTGGACCGCATCGCCCGGCTGACCGGCTTCGCGCACCCCGAATACCTGAGCGTCCTGTTCAAGCGGACCGAGCGCATCACGCCCGGCCGATATCGACGCCAATCGCAGATGCGCTAACCCGTCGGTTATACTGTTGTACTGGTTCGGCAATCTCCATGGAGCGTTCACATGCCCGTCACTCCCTCGCGTCTGTTGCTCGGTCCCGGCCCCAGCCCCGTTCCGCCCAGCGTGCTCGCCGCGCTCGCGCAGCCGACGATCGGACACATGGACCCGGCGTTCATGAAGATCATGGACGAAACGCGCCAGATGCTCATGAAGGTCTTCGACACGACCAACGAGCTGACCCTCGCCGTCTCCGGCACCGGCAGCGCGGGGGCCGAGGCGCTGATGGTCAACCTGCTCGAGCCCGGCGACACCGCGCTGATCTGCGTCAACGGCGTCTTCGGCGGTCGCCTCGCCGACAAGGCCGGCCGATGCGGCGCGAACGTCGTCAAGATCGAAGCCCCCTGGGGCACCGTCTTCGATCAGGAGGCGCTCATCGAAAAGATCAAGGAGGTCAAGCCCAACCTCTTCGCCATCGTGCATGCCGAAACGTCCACCGGGGCGCATCAGCCGCTCGATCGGCTGGGCAAAGCGGTGCATGACGTCGGCGGGCTGTTCGTCATCGACTGCGTGACGAGTCTGGGCGGTGCGCCGGTGAAGATCGACGAATGGGGCGTTGATGCGGCTTACTCGGGGACGCAGAAGTGCCTGTCCTGCCCGCCGGGGCTCAGCCCGGTGACCTTCTCGCCGCGCGCGATCGAGCGGATCAAGGCGCGGAAGAAGAAGGTTCAGTCGTGGTATTTGGACATGACGTTCCTCATGAACTACTGGACCGGCAACCGGGCGTATCATCACACCGCGCCGGTGAACATGAACGTCGCGCTGCATGAGGCCCTGCGCCTCGTGCTCGAAGAAGGGCTCGAGAAGCGATTCGAGCGCCATCGCCAGACGCACGCTTATCTCGCCGAGCAGATCAAGCCGCTCGGCCTGCCGTTCACGAATCAGAAGGGCCATCGTCTGCCGATGCTCAACCCCGTCGCCATCCCGGCGGGCGTCGACGACAAGCAGGTCCGCGCGCGTCTGCTCAATGAGATGAACATCGAAATCGGCGCGGGCCTCGGCGATCTGGCGGGCAAAGCATGGCGCATCGGCCTGATGGGCCACGGCTCGACGAAACAGAACGTCGACACCGTCGTCGGAGCCCTCAAGAAAGTCCTCGCCGACATCCCCGCCAAAACCTAATCGTTTAGCGAGGCCGCTTCTTGTCGTGAGCCCGTCGAACGAGCGGCCTGTTTTTCTGCTCACGCAAACAAATCGACAAACGCGAACTTTTCCCCATCGAAAAGCCCTTTGTCACTCAGTTTGAGCGTGGGAATGACCAACAGCGACATGAAGCTGAGCGTCATGAACGGCGAGCGCAGCGTCGAACCCAGCGACCGCGCCGCGGTCTCGAGTAGATCATACTGTTTCGCCACTTGGCCGCACGATTGCGTGGACATCAATCCCGCCACCGGCAGCGCCAACGCATGCGTCTGATCGCCATCGACGACGGCCAGGCCGCCGCGCCGTTCGATGACCGCATTGACCGCCCGACGGAGCGATGCATCGTCCGCGCCGACGGCGATGATATTGTGGGAGTCATGTGCGACCGAGCCGGCGATCGCGCCGCGCTTGAGGCCGAACCCCTGCACGAACGCCGCCGCCGGTCGGGCCGGCTTGTATCGATTGACCACGGCGATTTTCAAAAGATCGCGCGTCGCATCCGCCGCCGCGGCGCCATCGATGACTTTGACCGCTTCGACGCTGCGGCGCGTGACGATCTGACCGTCATCGACGACGATCACGCGCACGCGCGACGACCGGGCTGCGATGCGGATGTCGGCGGGCGTCGTCGGCTTCGCCTCAAACCGGTTGATCGGCTCGGCGGGCGCGACGGTCATGCGCGACGAACCGCCTTCCGCGACGAGTTTCCCGTCGATCCATGTCCGCCGCACGTTGAATCGCTTCAGGTCTTCGACTTCGATGAAATCCGCCGGATCGCCGAGGCGGAGCAGGCCCACCGGCAGACGATAGTGTTCGACCGGCGTGATGCACGCCGCGGCGAGCACGTCGAACACATCGATGCCGTACGCGATCAGACGGGCCGCGATGTCGTTGATGTGCCCGTGCACCAGATCGTTGGGGTGCTTGTCATCGCAGCAGAGCATGACGCGCCCGCGGTGCGTGCCGACCAGCGGCCAGAGCGCTTGGAGATTCCGGGCGGCGGAGCCCTCGCGGATGAGAATCTTCGCGCCGGCGGCCAGCTTGTCGAGCGCCTCGGCGAGCGTGAAACATTCGTGATCGGTGCTGATGCCGACTTCGTGATAGCGCTTGGCCTGCTCGCCGCGCAGGCCGGGCGCGTGGCCATCGACGGGTTTGCCCGCTGATTTTGCGGCTTCGATCTTCGCCATGACCTCCCGATCGCGCGACAGTACGCCGGGCCAGTTCATCATCTCGCTCAGATACCCGATGCGCGGATCGTTGAGCCAGCGGCGCGTCGCCTCGACGCCGAGCGTCGCGCCGGCGGTCTCGAAATGCGTCGCCGGCACGCACGCCGGGGCGCCGAACATGAACTTGAGCGGCACGCGCGCCGCATCGGCGAGCATGAACTCGATGCCCGCATCGCCCAGCACGTTGGCGATCTCGTGCGGGTCGCTGACCGTCGCCACCGTGCCGTGCACCGAAGCAGCCGCGGCGAACATCGCCGGTGTGAGCATCGAGCTTTCCACATGCACATGCGCATCAACAAACCCCGGCATCAGGTACGCCCCGCCATCGCCGCCTTCCTCGATCGCCGCGATGCGCCCGTCCTCGACATGCACCACACCCGCAAAGATACGACGCGTCGTCGCATCCACAATCTGACCCGCAATCCGTTCACGCATCAACAGACCCTCGACCTATTCCCCGCCCGCGCACTTCCAGAAGCTGCGCCGCGATGCTCACCGCGATCTCCGACGGATGGTTCGACCCGATGGGCAACCCGATCGGGCAATGAAACTGCACTCGCTGCGCCGGCACGCCCGCTTCGCCGATCTCGCGTCGCAGCACCGCCGCCTTTGACGCGCTGCCGATGACGCCCAGGTAGGCGAATACGCGATTTTCCCGGAAGATTTCGACAAGCACGGGCAGATCGCTCTTGTGCCCGCGCGTCATGCAGAGCACGAAACAGTCGTCACTAAGTTTCTCCACTTCGCCCGGCGGATCGTCGGTGCGCGTGCGCGCCACGCCCGCCGGCAGGCGCTCCAGCCACTCCCCGCGCGGGTCGATGCAGCGCACCATGCACGGCATCGTCACCAGCAGCCGGGCCAGCGCCTGCGTGACATGCCCCGCGCCGAAAATGACGATCTTCCAATCGAGCAGGTTCGACGCCTCAAAGTACACCCGCACGACCCCGCCGCAGGTCATGCCCACATCGTTTTTCAGATTCCACTCAACGCACTGCGTCGGCACCGCCCGATCGGCGAGCATCCGCTGCGCGAACTCGATGGCCTTCGCTTCGATGCGCCCGCCGCCGACGGTCCCGGCGAGCAGCCCGTCGGCCGTGACGATCATGCGGCTCCCCGCGTCGGCGGGCGTCGAGCCGCGCGCTTCGACCAGCGTAGTCTCCACGAACGGCGTCCCCGTCCGCCGCAGATCGAGCATCACTTCCATCAGATTCCAGTCACGCATGGATTTGCTCACACTCCGACCGATCCCGCGCCCGCCGCATGACACAATCCGTTCCTGATCCCGGCAAGCGTCATGAGCACCACTTCCCCCGTCGCCGGCGCCGGCAACGCCACGGGTCCGTTTTTCGACTGCGCGTTGAGCGCTTCCTTGACCGCCGCCCAGACACAGATGCCCAGCATCAGCGGCGGCTCGCCCACGGCTTTGGATCGCCGGATATTCACCACATGACGCGGATTGCCGATCGTGTCGACGTTGAAAACCGCGGGAATATCGGTGATATCGGGAATCTTGTACGTCGTCGGCGAATGCGAAAGCAGCTCGCCCCGAGCGTCGTAGCACAGGTCCTCCGTCGTGCACCAGCCCATACCCTGCACGAACCCGCCGATGATCTGTCCGCGGTCGACGCCCGGATTGATCGACCGGCCGATGTCCATCAATACGTCGATGCGATCGACGACCGTCGCGCCGGTGAAGCGGTCGATCGTCACCTCGGCGACGGCAGCGCCGGTGGTGTAATACAGAAAGGGCGAACCCTGCCCGGTCTGCCGGTTGAAGTCGACGCCGGGCGTGGCGTAAAAACCGCGCGCGCCCAGATCGACGCGCGCCCGGCGTGCGGCGTGACAGAATTTCGTGAAGGCGATGCGCTGCGACGGATCGCGCTCGTCATGGACGTGATCGTCCGCGAACCGGATCGCCGCCGGTTCGGCGGTCAGCCCCCGCTGCGGCGCGGCCAGCAACGTCGCGGCGAACTGGGCCATGCGCGCCTTGATCTCTTCGCAAGCGTTCGCCGCCGCCGTGCCGTTGAGGTCGGTGCTGGCGCTGGCGGCGGTGGGCGAGGTGTTGGCGTTCTTTTCCGTCGAAGTCGTCATCATCTGCACACGCTCGACGGCGATGCCGAATTCGTCCGCGACGATCTGGCGGATTTTGACGTTAAGCCCCTGCCCCATCTCCGTCCCGCCCGTCGAGACCTGTACCGATCCGTCTTCGTAGACGTTGACGAGCGCGTTGCCCTGATTGAGGAAGCGCGTCGTGAACGAGATGCCGAACTTCACGGGCGTCATCGCCACGCCCTTGAGGTGCGTCTTTGAGCGGGCGTTAAAGTCCATCGCCGCGCGGCGGCGGGTGTCGTAGTTGCTCGTCTGTCGAATCCGGTCGGCCGTCTCGACGATGACGTGATCGCGGACGATCTGGCCGTAGGGCGTGACATTCCGCGGCGCTTCGCCGTAGAGATTGATGCGTCGTATGTCGGCCGGATCGCGGCCGAGGGCGTGAGCGATGTCGCTCATGATCGCTTCGATGGCGATGATCGCCTGCGGCCCCCCGAACCCGCGGAAGGCCGTATTCGGCGGCGTGTTCGTCCGCGCGATCCACCCGCGCAGCCGGGCGGTCGGCAGGTAGTACGCATTGTCCGAGTGCAGCAGCGTCCGCTCCAGCACCGACGTCGACAGATCGCAGAACGCCCCGCCGTCGGAGACGAAATCGAAATCCACCGCCAGCACGCGACCGTCTTCATCGAAGCCGACGCGATAGCCGGTGCGATAAGCGTGGCGCTTGCCGGTGATGTGCATGTCGTCGTCCTTGGTGTACACCACGCGCGCCGATCGCCCCGTCCGCATCGCGACCAGTGCCGCGAAACACGCCGCGGGTACTGACTGCGTCTCTTTCCCGCCGAACCCGCCGCCCATGCGTTTGCACTCGCACACCACCCGGCTCATCGGCACGCCGAGCACTTCCGCAAGCACGATCTGCGTCTCCGTCGGATTCTGCGTCGAGCTGACGACGCGCACCTGCCCGTCCTCGCCGGGATAGGCGATCGCCGCCTGCGATTCGAGATAGAACTGTTCCTGCCCCTTGTTGCGGAACACGCCGCTGAGCGTATGCGGGGCGCTTGCCAGCGCCGACTCGACATCGCCGCGCTCGATTTTCAACGGTGACGCCAGAAAGCTCTCGCGCTCGATCGCCTCGTCGATCGTCAGGATCGGCTTGTCCTCGTCCACCTCGATCGTCACCAGCGATCGCGCCGCTCGGGCCGCCTCGCGCGACTCGGCGGCGATGATCGCCACCGGCTGATGCAGATAGCTGATCCGATCGGCGACGAGAATCGGCTCGTCATGAAAGATCGGGCCCCACAGATTGCGGCCCGGAATGTCCTCGTGCGTCAAAACCGCCGCCACACCCGGCGCCGACAGCGCCTTCGACACATCGATGCGTTTGATCACACCCGACGCACACGGCGCGCCGACGAAATCGACGAACAATTCGCCCGACATCGGCGGGCAATCGTCGATGAACAGCGCGGAGCCGGTCACATGGCCGGTCGCCGAGTCGTGCGGAATGGGTTTGCCGAAAGTGGGCATGGTCAGTGCGTTTCCTTACGCCGGCGTCGCCGATGCGTCGGCCGGTGCGATGTCGTGATACGCCTTGAGTAGAATCGTGCGCGCCAGCTCAAGCCGGTAGTCCGCCGACCCGCGCACATCGCTGATCGGCTTGATCTCCCGCTGCGCGATGGCCCCGGCTTCGAGCATCAGCGATTCGCTCAGTGCCTGCCCGCGCAGCGCCGCCTCGGTTTTCGGCAGGCGCAGCACCACCGGCGCGACGCCGCCGTAGGCCAGCGCCGCATCCGTGATAATCGGCCCGTTCATCGTCAGAAGGATCGCAGCCGTGAACGTCGAGATGTCCAGGTCGCGGCGCTTGGACACCTTGTAGAGTCGCAGGCGCTGATTCGGTTTGGGGCGCGTCAGGCGGACTTCAACGAGCAGCTCGCCCGGGCGCAGGTCGAACTTCTTGTAACCGACGTAAAAGTCATTGATCGCCACGACGCGCCGGCCCGCCGTGCTGACAAGCGTGAGCTGCGCCTCGGTGACGAACAAGAGCGGCAGGGCATCGGCAATGGGCGAGGCATTGATGATGTTACCGCCGATGGTGCCGGCGTTGCGAATCTGCGGGGCGCCGAACACATCGAGCACCTCGGCAAATTCAGGCAATCCTTCGCGGCAGAAGGTCAGCACATCACTCCAGGGCGTCGCCGCGCCGATGACGATTTCGCCATTGTCATACGCCACGCGCTTCATCGCCGCGATGCCGTTGAGGCACAGCACATGATTGAGCGCGTATCGGTTCTTGTTGACCGCCACGCCGACGTCCGTCGCCCCGCTGACGATCCGCGCGCCCGGCCGCTCGGCGATGAACGCGGCGGCCTCGTCGATCGATGCGGCGATGCACACGTCGATGTCGCCCTCGGTGAGCCGCACGCTCGGTTCATCACCCGCGAACGCTTCGCGCATCGGCGCGACGGGGTAGCGTTTGCACAACGGCGTGCCGCCCGCCGCATCGATCTTCGCGCCGGCTTCGACAATCTGCACGTACCCTGTGCAGCGGCAGAGATTGCCGGTCAGGCCGTAGCGGAGCTGCTCGGGTTCGATGTGCTGCTGACCGGCGCGATGAGCATCTTCGCACAGGCCGGTCATCGTGACGACGAAGCCCGGCGTGCAGAATCCGCACTGAGAGCCGTGGCCATCAACCATCGCCTGCTGCACGACATTGAGCCGTCCGGATTCGGCGAGGCCTTCGACGGTGAGGACGTGCGTGTGGTCAAGCTGGAAGAGGAAGGTGATGCACGCATCGACCGGGCGGTAGGTCGGCTCGGCGTCCTCGTCGAGTCGCGCGACCAGCACGGTGCACGCACCGCAGTCGCCTTCGCTGCAGACGATTTTCGTGCCGACGAGGTTGCGGCGACGACGGAGGTAGTCGGAGAGTGTGAGTGTCGCTTCGCCTGCGTGAATGCGATGCGGTTGGCCGTTGATGTGAAAGTGAATCTCGTCGCGCGTCATGTCATAACCGGTCCGACGCCTCTACCCGTCAGGCCCATCCCTGCTATCATACGCCGATATGTGCGCCAAAACATTGTCGTCGCACCCAAATGCTTTTCCCGCCGACGCCTCGGTCGGCGTGACGGCCCTCGGGCTTTGCGATGATCTGGCCGGCTGCTCCGACGACGCCGATCGATTGACGCGTGTTTTTCTGGGCGAAGGCATGAAAGCGGCGCACCATCTGCTCGCCCAATGGTCCGACGAACGGGGCCTTTCATGCCGCATCGACGCGGCGGGGAATTTCATCGCCCGACGCCCCGCCGCCTCGGATAACGCGCCCGTGCTGCTCATCGGATCGCACCTCGATACGGTCCCCAACGCCGGCCGATATGACGGGGCGCTGGGCATCGTCATCGGCTTCGCCGCCGTCGAACAACTCGGCGACATCCCCCTGCCGTTTCACGTCGACGTCGTCGCCTTCAGTGAAGAAGAAGGCGTGCGCTATCGCCTGAGCTACATCGGCTCCAGCGCCCTCGCGGGCACGTTCGACCCCGCCTGGCTCGACCGCGTCGATGACGCCGGGGTCGCCATGCATGAGGCGATCGCAAGCTACGGCCTCAACCCCGGCGCGATCGCCGACGCCGTCTATGATCGCGCCCGCCTGATCGGATACATCGAAGCGCACATCGAACAGGGCCCCGTGCTCGAATCGCTCGGGCAGCCGGTCGGCATCGTCAGCGCCATCGCCGGCCAGTCGCGTCTGCGGCTCTCGTTCCACGGCCGGGCCGCGCACGCCGGGACCACGCCGATGGCCGACCGCGCCGATGCGCTCGTCGCCGCGAGCCGGTTCATCGCCGCCGCGTCGGACATGAGCCAGTCCGACCCCGACCTGCGCGTTACGATCGGCCGCATCGACAATCTGCCCAACGCGACGAATGTCATTCCCGAAACAACGACCATCTCGCTGGACGTGCGTCATCCGCTCGACGCGGCGCGCGAAGCGGCGATGACCCGCCTGATCGATGAGGCGAGGCGGCTCGCAAGCGCCGCGCGCGTGACGTTCACCATCGATGAATCCCGCTCGCAGGCGGCGGTGAAGATGGACGATCGACTCCGCGCGTGTCTTGCCGCTGCGGCCAAGTCGGCGGGGTGCGAAGCGCCGGTTTTGCCCAGCGGGGCGGGACACGATGCGGTGCCGATGGCGGCGCTGGGGCCGGTGAGCATGCTGTTCGTGCGCCATCCCGGCGGGGTGAGCCATCATCCCTCGGAGCGCGTCGAGGCGGGCGATGTCGCGGTCGCGATCGATGTGATCGTGCGATGCATCGGGCGGATTGCCGAAGAACACACGAGGAAGCCACAACCATGACGTTACCATTGGGTCAGACGCGCAGCCGCGTCGCGCGCGATCATGCGATGATCGGGCCGGATTCGCATGTCATCGCGGCGCTGCCGGGTTGGAGGCAGACGCAGGGCGTCGTGCTGATTTCGCCGGCGATGGGCGCGGGGTTCACGCAGTACATCGCCATGATGGGCCCCGGCTCCGTGTCGGCCCCGCCGCAGCCGGGCGTCGAGCGCTTCGTGTTCGTGCGCGATGGGGCCGCGACGCTCGCGCTCGATGGGAAGAAGCATGCGCTCGATGCACAGGGCTATGCGTACCTGCCGCCGGACGCGCCGCATGAGATCACCACGGACAACGTCGCTTCGCTGATCCTCTTCGAGTACCGGTACCAAGCGCGCGAAGGCGTCGCGCCGCCGAAGGCGTTGGTCGGGCGGGCGGCCGATCGCAAGGCACAACCGTTCATGGGCGATCCGGATGCGATGCTGGCGAATCTGTTGCCGGACGAGCCGGGGTATGACCTGGCGGTGAATCTGTTCACGTTCAACCCCGGCGCGGCGCTGCCGCTCGTCGAGGTGCATGTGTTCGAGCATGGGCTGTACATGACGCGCGGGCGCGGCGTGTATCGGCTCGGCGACGAATGGTTCCCCGTCGAGGCGGGCGATTCGATCTGGATGGGGCCCTACTGTCCGCAATGGTTCTGTGCGATCGGCAAGGCGCCGGCGCAGTACCTATATTCCAAGAACGTCAACCGGGACGCCATGTCGTGAAGCCACATGTGAACATCGAGCGGCTGCTGGGGGAACTGAACGCGCTGGCGAAGATCAGCAGCTATCCCGCGCCGGCGGTGACGCGCATCGTGTTCAGCGAGGAGGACCGCCGGGGTCGCGCCATGCTTCGCGCGCTTTACGAGGCGGCGGGACTGTCCGTGCATGTCGATCCGATCGGCAACACGTTCGCCCGCTGGACCGGCACGGAGCCGTCGCTTCCGGGAATCGGCAGCGGGTCGCACACGGATGCGATTCCCAATGCGGGGATGTACGACGGAACGGTCGGCGTGCTGGGGGCGCTGGAGGCGATCCGCGCTCTTCAGGCCGCCGGGTTCAAACCGCGCCGCTCGATCGACGTGATCATGTTCACCAGCGAGGAGCCGACGCGCTTCGCCATGGGCTGCACCGGCTCGCGGACGATGAGCGGCGTACTCTCGCCGGCGCAGCTTTCGGCCCTGACCGATTCGGAGGGTCATCACTACGATCAGGTCCGCACCGCCGCGGGGTTCCGCGGCGACATGTCGAAGGTGCGGCTGTCCGCCGATCATTACCACGCTTTCGTCGAGCTTCACATCGAACAAGGCCCGCGCCTCGAAGCGGCGAACCTCGACATCGGGATCGTCACCGCCATCGCCGCGCCGGCCACGCTCGATGTCGTCGTCGACGGCGAAGGCGGGCATGCGGGGGGCGTGATGATGCGCGATCGCCATGATGCATTCTGCGCCGCGGCGGAGATCGTCTTGATGCTCGAGCGGCTCGCCAATGCGGCGAGCCCCGACACCGTCGGCACCTGCGGGCAGATTCGCGTCGAGCCCGCCGCCGTGAACTCGATCCCGTTCCGCGCCGCCATGACTTTCGACATCCGCGACATCGACGGCGAGCGGCGCGACCGGCTCATCGAAGACCTCGTCGCCGGGTCCTACGTGCTCGCCTCCCGCCGGGGCGTCAAAGTCCGTTTCACCACACGCAACGCCGACCCCCCCGCCGCCTGCGCGGACTTCGTCATCGACGCCGTGCAAGCCGCCTGCGAAGGGGCGGGCGCATCGAGCATGAAGCTCGTGAGCCGGGCGTATCACGATTCGCTGTTCATGGCCCGCCTGTGCCCGATCGGCATGATCTTCATCCCCTGCCGCGGCGGCGTGTCGCACCGGCCTGATGAATACGCGAGCCCCGAACACATCGCGCGCGGCGTCGAAGTCCTGGCGCGCACGCTCGCCACGCTGGCGGGGTGATTGGAAGCGTGCTAAGCCGCAAGCGGCTTGAGAGGGCGCGATTGATCAGCTTCGACGGCGGCGCAGCATCGCGAACATCATTGGGGCCAGCAGCGTCAGGGTCGCCGGCTCGGGGATGATTTCGGTGTAGGTCACGCGCAGCACGTCGTTGTTGCCGTCGAAGTCATTGATGATTTCGTAGGACCAGTTCAGGTCGGGGAGATTGACGGTGGCGCTGCTGGTGATTTCGTCGGCGATGAGCAGGTCGAAGGTGTCGCCGTCGGTGGGCGCGAAGCCGACGAGCAGGTTGATGACGCCGGCGGCGGCGAGGTTGGCGATGCCGGTGACGGTGACCTGGTCATACTCGGTCTGGGCGATGATGCCGTTGAGTTCGAATTCGATGGAGCCGGCGTTGAGGTTGTAGGTTCCGTCGATGGCGGTCAGGCCGGGCGAGTTGCCGGGGGCGAGCACGCCGCCGTTCTGCACGAGGTCGAAGTCGAAGTTGTCGACGGCGAGTCGGCCGCCGGTGAAATTGAAGGTGGCGTTGGAGGTGCCGACGTTGGCGCCGTGCTGGATGGTGCCGGCCTTGAGGGTTCCGCCGGAGAGATTGACGATGCCGGTGGCGGAGCCGGAGCCGGGGGCGTCGCCGAGGGTGAGTGTATTCACATCAAAGACGCCGTCGGTCAGCGTGAGCGTACCGGTGCCGGATCCGGAGCCCGAGGCATGCTGACCGAGGACCATGTTGTCGACGAAGGCGTTGATGGTTCCGTTGGTGCCGTCGAGCGTGCCGACGGCGTTGGTGCCGGTGCCGCCGACGTTGTTGTAGCCGAGGCGAAGCGTATCGATGCGGTTGCCTGCGGAGCCGAGGGCGAGCGTGCCCGAGCCGTTGAATGCGACGAGGCCGTTGCCCTTGCGTCCGCCGATGGTCAATGTGTCGGCGGCGATGGTGGTCATGGTCGTGCCCAGCGTGACCTTGCTCTGCACGCTGTCCTGACCGGAGCTGGTGTTATCACTGACCGTGATCGTCGTGGCGGTCAACGAGCTTGTCGAAGCAAGAATGAGCGTCCCCTTGGCGGCGGAACTGGTGGACGTGCCGAGATTGATGTTGGTCGCGGTGAGGTTGAAGTTGGAGCCGCCGGTCGTGTCGAGCGAGCCGGTGTTGCCGCCGGGGGAGCCGATGTTGACCGTGTCGAGGGCGGCGGCGCCGGTGACGCTCATCGCGGCGGTGCCGTTGACATTGAGCGTGGCGCTGCCGGCTCCGTTGGTGATCGAGCCGCTGACGTTGACGGTTCCGCCGTTGAGGTTGAGCGTACCGGAGGAGTTGGACGGGTTGGAGCCGGTGTCGACGCCGAGGGCGATGCTGTTGGCGTTGACGGTTCCGGCGTTCATGGTGAACGTGCCGGTGCCGCCGCCGGAGCCGGCGCTGGAGTAGCGGCCGATGACCAGCTCGTCGAGGGTCAGCACACTCGCCGCCGACGCGCCGGACATGTTGAACACGCTGCCGGTCGGCGTGGTGCCGGTGCCGGAAGCGGCGTTGTCGCCGATGAACAGGTCGGCCGCAGCGCCGGTTTTTCCGCCGAGCGTCAGCACGCCGCCGGAAGCGATGGTCACATTGCCCGTCGCCTTGTCATTGCCGACGATGAACGTATCGACGGAGACGTTGTTGGCCGCGCCGCCGAACTGGATGTTGCCGGTGGTGTTGCCGGTGTTGCCGCCGGCGATGAAGCCGAGGCGAATGGTGTTGGCGGTGAGCGTGTTCGTGCCGGCGGTCGAGAGCTTGAGCGTGCCGTTGACGGTGTCGCTGGAGGTCTCCTGCCGGCCGATGCTGACGGTGCCGACGTTGATGTCGGTCGAGTCGGCGCTGGTCAGGTCGAGCGTTCCATTGGTGGTTCCGCCAGTACCGGAATTGCGCCGGCCGATGGTGAGTGTTTCGGAGCCGGAGCCGACTTGTGCATCGCCGCCGGCGGTGACGAGTCCGGTGCGGCCGTTGTAGCCGATGTCGACGGTGTCGACCTGGAAGTCGCCGGCGACATTCATGGTTCCGCCCGACACGGTGACGTGGCTGTCGGAGTTGCCCGAGCCGTTGGCGGCTCCTCGGACGAGGTTGTTGTTGACGGTGAATGTGCCTCCGAGCATCGAGATCGAGCCCGAGGCGGTGCCCGCGCCGGTGGCGGACCAGTCGCCGAGCACCACATTGTTGACGTCGACGCTGTTGGCGGCGTTGGAGGACATCGTGAACGTGCCGGTGGAGTTGCCCGTCGATGTGCCGGTGGTCTTGACGCCGATCTTCAGATCATCGAGCACCGCCACGAGCTTCCCGGCGGACATGTCAAAGTCGCTCGCCGCGGTGAACGAGGTGTTCACGTCGCCGAAGCTGATGAGCAGGTCGGTGCGGTCGGCATTGGAGCCGAGGTTCAGCGTCCCGCCGGAGACGATGTCGACGGTGGCGGTGCCTTTGCGGCGGCCGACGTAGAACGTGTCGGCGAGAATGGTGTTGCTGGCGCCGAGGTTGAGCGTGGCGGAAGTCGTCGAGGTTTGGTTGGTATCGTTGTCGGAAAGCGTGAGGGTGGCGACGTCGATGTTGACGGTGGGCACGGCATTGAGATTGAGCTGGGCGCTCATGTTGCCGGAGGTGAAGGTGATGCGTTGGCCGATGGTAATCTGCTGCGAGCCATTGCCGATGGCGAGCACGCCGCTCTGCCCGCCGCTCGTGTCGGTGAAGCCGACAAGGGTGTTTTGACCGATGGTGTCGACGCCGACGTTGACGTCGCCGAGCACGGTGAGCGTATTGCCGTTGAGGTCGGTCGTGTGCGTGCTGCCGGTGGTGTTGACGTAGGTCAGGCCGGTGAGACTCATGGGCGAGAGGTCGAGGATGTTCGTGACCGTGCCGAGCGAGGCGGCGGACCCGCCGTTATTGAACAGCACGCTGTCGACGCCCGTCACCGGCGCCGGATCACCGGACCAGTTGCCGCCGGCGCCGTCCGCCGACCAGTTGTCGCCGGCGTTGCCGCCGTCCCATGTTTTGGTGGCGCCCGGCGCGGACACAGCCGCACCGGCGATGAGCGAACCTAAAACGATGACGAACCCGAAACGTCCGCGGCGTTGCGCGTCTCTCATGACATGCTCCTCTTGCCTGGCCTCAAAAATGAACTGATCCTCGTGCCATGAGGTTAACCCAAACGCGTCGCCCCATGCAAGAAAAAACTTCGCCGCCGGGCAATTTTTCAGCCAAAATCAGCGTTTTCTTTCGCGACGGGCCGATCCGCGCCCCGATCCGCCCTTGCGAACGCCGCCCGGCAAAACGTATGATCCAAGGTCTGTACCCCTTTCCGACTTTCAAGGAGCCCGCCTGATGAACCGCCTTCTGACTCAAATGCGTTCCCGTCATGTTCTGGCCGCGCTCGCGCTGGCCGCGCTGTCGCTGAGCGTTTACGCCGCGGCGACCGGCGGGTCGCGCAATCCGCTGGACTGGGAGATTCACGACATGAATCGCCCCATGTCCCCCGTCGTCGAGCCCGGCACGTTCAGCGAGGGATGCAAGCCGCCGAGCGATGCGGTCGTCCTCTTCGACGGCACGAACACCGACAAGTGGGACGGCAAATGGGAGATCAAGGACGGCGCCCTCGTCGTCGTGCCCAAGTCCGGCGACATGCGCACCAAAGACGCCTTCGGCGATTGCCAACTCCATATCGAATGGTCCAGCGACCCGAGCTCCAAGGGCACGAGCCAGTCGCGCTCCAACTCCGGCGTGTTCCTCATGGACACCTACGAAGTGCAGGTCCTGGACACGTATCGCAACGAGAACAAGACCTACGCCGACGGACAGGCCGGGTCGATCTATGGGCAGTACCCGCCGCTGGTGAACCCCGCCCGACCGGCTGGTGAATGGAACGCTTATGACATCATCTTCCATCGCCCGCACTTCGACGACGCCGGCAAAGTCACTCAGCCCGCCACCATGACCGTCTTCTTCAACGGCTGCCTCGTGCAGGATCACGAAGCGCTCGTCGGCCCGACCAGCCACGCCAAACGTCAACCCTACGCCAAGCACGCCGACAAACTCCCCATCCATCTCCAGGACCACCGCAACGACCCCATCCGCTATCGCAACATCTGGATCCGCCCCCTCGAATAACCGCGGATTCCCCGGCATTTTCGAGGCGGGGGGACTTCAGTCCCCCCGCTTTTTCATTGCGCCTCTCCCAGATGCGACTTCACCACCGCCGTCGTCTTCTCGTACTGCTCCGTCACCTTCCCCATCGCCCGACCCAGCTTCGCCAGCGCCGCCGGATAATCCGCGTGCACCTTCATGAGCTGGTCCGCGATGTCCTTGCCCGTCACATCGTCCACCTCGAACACCCAGTCATTGAACCCCAGGTCGTAATACATCTGCCCCTTGATCGTGTCCGTCGGCTGGCGGATGTAAAACGCCGGCGTGCCATTCGCCGCGGCGATGATCGGTGAGTGACATTCCGCGCTGATCACCGTGTGCGCCCGCCGGTACACCGACGCCGCCTCGTCCGGCAGCCAGTACACATCACGCTTCACCACCTGTTTCTTCACATCCGCCGGCAACGGATCGATCAGCAGTTCGTCCTCGATGTCGAGTTGATACGTCATCTCCGGGCAGACAAGGATTTTCATCCCCGTTTCGCGGACCCATCGAATCATCGCCTCGCGGATCTTCGCATGATCCTGTTCCTTGTACTTGTCGTTCGTCTCCTCCACCATCTTGATGTGCTCGGGCGTCCAGTTCGCCCCGTGCGCGCGAATCTTGTGATAAGGCGTATAACGCAGGCGCGGGATCGCACAGATGAACTTGCGTTCCTCCAACCCGCTCGCCTTCAGATACGCCAATCCTTTCTCGTCATCACGGATCGGAAAGTAGAACGTCCCGTCGGGCGCGAAGTCGAGCGTCGGTTTCGTCACGCCCGCTTTGCGCAGCACGTCCAGCGAAGCGGTTTCGCGCGTGAAGACGAACGCCGCATCGTTCAGGAGATCGCGCAGCCAGTCATTGACCGAGCCGACGGTCACGCCGAACGTGCCGAACGGTTTTTTCGTGGCCTGCCGCCATTTGTCCAAGCTCGTCGCCGCCACGACCGACGGCCCCGACCCGTGCAGCATCAAATCCACCTCGTCAAAGCGGCTCACGGCAACCTTGCCGTCGTCGGTCAGCTCCACATCGGGGAACTCCTTTTTGAGCATGACGTCGACGCCGCGGTCCATGGCGCTGAGCCAAGCGATGACGCGGGCTTCGGGGATGAACTTGCGGAGCACCGCCAGCACGCCGGGCGTGTGCGTGATGTCGCCGATATTGACGGTCTGCCATCCCGAGCGAAGCATGATGAGCGGCCGCTTCGCCCCGCTCGCCGCCAGCGCCGATCGCACGGCGCTGACGAAAGGAAGAACCGCCGCGGCGCCGGCGGCATGTCGGATCAATTGACGACGGGAAATCGGCGGGTATTTGCTCATACCCGGATGTTAGCACGGTCGGCGGTCCGGCGGGCGCGGCGCGATCAGGGCTGTTCAAAGAGCCGCCACACCGGGGCCTGGTGCAGTTGATAATCGGCGGTGCTGGCGTGATACGTCAAGCCGCCCTTGTGGTCGCGGATGATATTGCGCGGATCGCCAAAGTACGAAACCGACCCGTCGAGCCGGGCGATGTTGTACCCGTCGCGATGATGGAAGTCGACGCCGCGCGTCGGGTCGGAAAAGGCGTCGGCGATGAGCACGCGCGACCCGGGGTCGCTGTTGAGCGCCGAGCGCCATCCGGTCAGCGAAGCGGACTTTTCGAAATTGAAGGTGCAGTTGTAGTGATAGGTGGTCTGCATGAAGAGCTGCGCCGCGGGCGCGTCGGCGGCATTCTCCCACCATCCGCCGCCGCCGCTGTACTCAGCGCCGATCTTCTCGTAACCGATGACGCCCTTCCAGCTCGGACAATAGAACATGCGTCCGTCGGGCAGGTAATTGCGGCGCACGAGGGCGCCCTCGCGAATATACGGCCCGCCGTATTCCGAGGCCTTGGGCGCCGCCCAGCCGCGGAACCATACCGCGTACTCGCCGGTCGCGCCGGAACTCGGGCCTGACTGGTCGTAAATGGGCTGGCCCTCGACGAACTGGCCCTTGTGATCCGCCGCCCACGCGAAATGGCCCATGAACATCTGATGCTCGCCCGACGCACAGACCACCCGCCTCGCCGCCTCCCGCGCCTTGTCCATCGACGGCAGCAGAATCGAAATCAGCAGCGCGATGATCGCCACGACGACGAGCAGTTCGATGAGCGTAAAGCCATGTCGGCGTCGAGCGCGCCATTTAGCGGCGGGGCTTGCCCCGCGCGGCCCGAGGCGCGCGCCGCGCGGGGCAAGCCCCCCCGCTAAATGACGCGAACGATATGAAAGATTTTTTGTCATATGCGTCGGCGCATCAGCGCCATGCCCAGCAGCCCCAACCCCGCGGGCAGCGCCAGCGGCGCGGGCACCGCCACGACGGAGCCGAACAGCGTGATGTCGTCGAGCCGGATGCCCGCGTCGGCGGACTGCGTGTTCCATCCGTAAATGCGCCACTCCGTCGTGTTGTACGAGGCGAAGTTCGCGAAGTTGAACGTGATGAACTTGACCGATTCGTTGTTGGCGTTGCCGGGCGTGTACGAATACGTGCCGAGAGAGACTTCCGAGCCGTTGCCGTCGACGACGCGCAGTTCGAGGTTGAACTGATCGTTGGCGTAGTAGGTATTGCCGTAGAGCGTCAGCGCCTCGTAGTACATCTCGATGCCGTCGCCGGGATCGACGGTGAAGGAGATGTAGTGGGTCGGGGAAGTCTGATTCCCGCCGCCGAGGTTGAGGCCGGGCGAGGTGCTTTCGCTGGTGTCGAAGGCGGTGTTGGTGATGATGTACACGCCGGAGCCGCCGAGCGCGAAACCGTGATTGGCGATGCGACTCGCGGCGGAGTTGTTCTGGGTGTCGCGGGAGTCGAAGGCGGTCGTGTTGAAATTGCCGTCGGAGCCGGTGAAGTCGTAATAGGCGATTCGGCCGGCGGTCATGTCGTTGAGCGAATTGCCGACGCGCACCTCGTCGGTCCAGAAGGCAGCGTTGGCGCCGGCCGTCTGATCGACGAACAGCAGATTGAGAAAATCATTGGTGGTCACGGTGGTCTGCGTGCCGACGGTCGTGGTGACCTGCCGGGCGGCGGGGACGACGGCGTTGAGTTCGGCCTCGGTGATGATGTAGTCGCCGTAGATCGAGTCGAATTCGCTGCTGGTCAGGCCCCACATCTTGGCGGTTCCGCCGCCGGAGCCGACGTTCTCGAATTTGGCGATGACCATGTACGCCTGGGTCGTAGCGTTGTAGTCGGCACCGGCGTTGGTGGCAACACCGTTGTATTCGACGGCCGCGGCGGCGACGCCGTTGCGCTTGGCGAGCGCGGAGAATTTGCGGCTGCCCCCGCCGCTGCTGGTGGCGGACTCGTCGATGAAGACGCCCTTGCCGGTGTTCGTCTGGTCGCTGACGCTGTTCTGGGTCAGATAAGACATCCACAACGTCCCGCCGCTCACTGTGAAATCGATCGGCCGGCTGGCGACGGCGTTCTCCAGATTGGCGTTGGCGTTGGAGTTGTACCGCAGTTTGTTGCCTTCGGTGATGAGATTCGTGCCGAAGGGGATCGAATCGGCGAGGAGGTCGGCGGTCTGCGAGCCGCCGAAGGTCCAGGTCGAACCGGCGTCAAAGCCCCATTCCGTCGTCCCGCCCTGGCCGGTGAGATTCGCGCCTGCGGTGTAGTTGAAAGGTTCGTAGAGCAACAGTTCGGCGTTGACCGGCGAGAAGCTCATGCCCAGCGCGAACAGGGCCGCGACGGCGAATCGAGTGCGTTGCAATGGTCTGCGGGTTCTCATGGGTGTTCTCCTGGTGTTGAGTCTTCCGCGCCGGCGGCACGGTGATTGACATGATCGGCCTGCGAGGCGGCGGGCTCCGACGCCACCAGTACGCGCAGTTCATCGGGACGCCATCCCGTCAGGTGCACGCGGAGGGTGCGGCCGTCGGGGCCGATGGCGAATGTGTCTTCCTGCTCGATGCCGCGCGTCGTGTCCGCCTCGTACTGCACATCCGGCGCGCCGAAGGTCGCATCGGCTTCGACGATGCCGTCGAAGGCGATCACGCCGAGGATCGGGCGGGCGAAGATGATGAGTGCGTCGAGCGTGGCCTTGCTCTCGCTGGTGTCGCCCTCTGCGTCAAAGTGCAGCAGGTAGCTGTCGACGCAGGTCCCGGCGGGGATCGTGCCGGAACGGACGTTCCCGCGGGAGAACGACCCGCTGCCGACCACACCGGCCGACTGAGTCTTGCGGAGCCGGTAGTTGGCGCGCTCGCGCAGGACGAAAAGGTGATGCGAGTCCTCCAGTACGCCCGCACGCAGCACCGGCGGACCGAAGGTAAGGAATCGCACATGGTCATCCATGCCCGCGATGCCGGACTGATTCGCATCGGTCACGACCCACGCATCGCCCTGACGGTTCACGCCCTGACCGGCGGTGAGGCGGATCATCTGGTTTTCGATGCGCGTCTCTACGGTGCCTTCGATGACCGCTACGCGTGTGCGGCCGTCATCGACGCGCATCATGAAGCGTGTGCCCAGATCGACCACGCGCACGCCGTCTGGGCCGTCAACGGCAAATCCGTGGGCGCGGTCGTTGACGAAAGCATGCAGCGCCCCTTCGCTCAAACGCCCGCGATTGGCGCCGGTCATCTCGAATCGGCACGGCCCGGCCAGATCGACGACCGCCCCGCTGTGGAAGACGACCTGGGCCGTGCCCGCCTTGAGCGCGATCACCCCGGGCATGAGGTCCGTGCCGACGGCGTGCGGCGCATCGGCGAACACGACGTCGCGCGAAATGTCGCTGAGCATGGCCACCGGCGCTTCGTTGACGGACGGTCGTATCGCCGGCTCGGGGCCGCGGGGGACAGTGAGCATGGACAACCCGACCGCCAACACGATCGCCACCGCCAGCGCCGCGTATCGCCAGCGCGCCCTTCGCATCGGCGACGCGATGACCGGCGACGCCGCGCCCGCGCCGAACTCGAACCGCAGATACCCGTCGCAGAGGATCGCATTCAAATACAACCGGCGGGCCTCCTCGCTTTCGCGCACAAGCCCTTCGAGCGCCGCCGCCTGATCGGTCGACAGGTCGCCTTCGCACAGAAGATCGAGCAGGTCCATCAGCGTCGCGTTCACAGCACGCCCTCCTGCCGCAAGGTGCGCTGCACGCAATCGAGCAGCGTCCGCCGGATGCGCGACACCGCCTTGTACACCCAATGCGGACTGCGCCCCATCGACATCGCCACCGAACGCCCGCTCGCGTCGGAGCTGTAGCGGCTTTGAATGACGCGGCGGTCGTGGTCCGGCAGCTTCGCCAGACACGCGCTCAGCGCCGACAGGCGCGCCTCCATCACCTCCGACTCCCGCTCGATTTGCGAGGCCATGTCCGCCACGAACGCGTCGGAGAACTTGACGCCCCCCTTGCCGCAGCGCGAGCGATGATTGAGCAATTCGAAATGCGCGATGCGGAAGGCCCAGGCGCGGAAGTCGGCGGCCGACCCCGCCGGGTCGAACGTGTCGAACTTCTGCCAGAGCACCAGATTCGTCTGCTGAAAGATGTCCTCGACGTCCGCCGCGTGCGGCGTCAGGGAGCGGATGTAAAGATAAATGTTCCGCTGATTGGCGGTGAAGTGGCGCATGAACTGCTCATGACGCCGGGGATCGAATGAGGTACTCGAATCGGACATGCGCGCTTGACCTCTGGATAGGGATACTGACCCGATCCGGAGAATGTACCGCGCAAAAAACGGAAAATTTTCTAAAAAACGCTCAGCGCGTCAGCAGATTGCCCAGCACGCTCAAAACGCCCTTCGGTTCGCGGGCCTTGAGGAGCAGTTCCAGTTCGCCGGCGTCGAAATACACGCCGCCGCACCCGCCGCAGCGATCGACCTTCACCGGGCCCATCGCCACTTCCGCCATCTTCGCCCCGCACTTGGGGCAGCGCAGCCAGTGCGGCTCGCCGGACTGATCGGCCGCCTGCTTCTTCCGCGCCGACGTCAGGTTCTGCCGAAGCCGGTCGACGGCTTCCTGATCCTTCTCATGGAAGTACGCGTCCTCCGCGTCGTAGCCCAGATCACGCATATCCCTGGATTTCGAATCACTCATGGCTGACTCCCTTGACCGGGGGCAATTCGACGACGGCGATCTTGCGGATGCCGGGTTTGGACTTGAGGCGGGTGAGCAGGGCCTCGGCCGGGACGTTGTCGAGTTTGAGCACGGTCATGGCCGTATCGCCGCGACGCGACAGAGCCATGTCGGCGATGTTCGCCCCCGCGCCGCCGAACTCGTTGCCGATGAGTCCGATCATGCCCGGCTTGTCCTCATTGAGCAGAAGCACCATCGGACCGGCGGGGACCATGTCCATGTGATACCCGCAGATCTCCAGCACGCGCGGCTGCCCATCCTGATAAATCGCACCGACGATCCGCCGGCGGTCGGAACCGCTCTGAATCTCGATGACGACCTGCGCGATCGGCCGGGGTTGATCGTCGATGACCGACCGCGTCTGAATCCCCCGCTGCTCGGCGAAAAGCTTGGCGTTGACCACGTTGACCGGCACGTCCAGCGCGTCGGAGAGCACTTCGACGAGCGCCATGCGTTCGATCGTGCTCGCCGCGCCGGCGAGACTTTCCCCCTGGCACGTCACCGTCACGCCGCTGATGCCCTTCTCGCACATGGGCGAGATCAGCCGGGCCATCCGCTTGGCCAGCTCCACATACTTGATCTGCATCGGCTCCAGGTCCATCCGCAGCCCCGCCGCGTTGACCGCCCCGCGAATCCCCTTGCCCTGAAGGTATTCCAGCGCCTGCGCACACGCATGATTGGACACCGCTTCCTGCGCCTCTTCCGTCGAGGCGCCGAGGTGCGGAGTCAGCAGAATCTTCGGATGCTTGCGCAGCGGGCTGTCCTTCTCGAGCGGCTCGACTTCGTACACATCCAGCGCCGCCCCGCCGCACTGACCGGCGTCGAGGGCGGCGATCAGCGCATCGAGCTCGATGACCCCGCCGCGGGCGGCGTTGATGATCATGAAGCCCTTCCTGGCCTTGGCGAAGCGCTCGGCATTGAGCATGTTGCGGGTGTGATCATTGAGCGGAACATGGAAGGACACGAAGTCGACCATGCCCAGCATTTCGTCGAAGCTCTTGATGATCTTGACCTGACCGTCGAGGGCGGTCTCGGCATTGAGGAAGGTGTCGACGGCGACGACCTTCATGCCGAAGGCGAGCCCGCGCTCCGCGACCGTCCGGCCGATGCGCCCGAACCCGACGACGCCCAGCGTCTTGCCCTCAAGCTGCCGGCCAACGAACTTGTTGCGGTCCCATCCGCCTTCGGTCATGACCTTGTAGGCCGGCCCGATGTTGCGGGCCAGCGCCATGAGCAGCGCGAAGGCGTGCTCGGCGGTCGTAATGGTCGAAGCGTCGGCGCTGTTCATGACCAGGACGCCCTTTTCGGTCGCCGCGTCGAGGTCGACGTTATCGACGCCGACGCCGGCCCGGGCGATCACCCGGAGCTTGCCGGGGTTGGCGAGCACCTTGGCGGTGACCTGAGCGCCGGAGCGGATGATCATGCCGTCGTAGTTGCCGGCGATGGCGGCAAGCTCGTCCTCCTTGAGGCCGGGCTTGACGTCGACGGTGACGTTTTCGGTGTTTTTGAGCATCTCGACGCCGGCGGGGGAGAGTTTGTCGGCGATGAGAATGTGGATCACATCGGGGGTGGAAGCGGTGGCTTGGGCCATGGCGAATAAATCCCTTCTTTGGCTGTTGGCTCCGCCGTACGTCCGGTGGAGGGATTGGGGTCGATATCTTATCCAAGATTCCCGGCGTTGTCGATTGCCTGCGTGCAAAGGGGCGGATATACTGCCGACTCGAAATTGACCCGGAGACGCATTGCCATGACCTTGACGGCCGAACTGAAGAACTCGATCATCAAAGACTACGCCACGCACGAAGGCGACACCGGCTCCCCCGAGGTGCAGGTCGCCCTTCTGACGCAGCGGATCAACGACACGACCGAACACCTGCGTGCCCACAAGCACGACTACAGCACGCGCCGCGGGCTGATCATGATGGTCGGTCAACGCAATCGCCTGCTGCGGTACCTGATGAGCAAGGACCGCACGCGCTACCTGGACCTGATCAATCGTCTGGGCCTGCGCAAGTAAAACGACTCACCGGCACGCCGCGGATAACTCCGCGGCGTGTTTTTTACATTCAATGTGATGGAGCGGCCCGCCCCGTTTGGGACAGGCGGCAGTAGGCCAAACACAAGGAAGGCGTCAGCAGTCAGGCATCAGCCGTCAGCAAAAAAGCTGACACCTGACCGCTGAAAGCTGACACCTTGTTTTCGGCCGACTGCCACCTGCGAACCGCAGGTCCCGCATGGGCCCCTCCACTGGTTTATCCCAAACCGTACTGGCAGTCGGTTTAAGGACATGGTCATGGCTCATATCGTCGTCGAACGTGAAATCGGCGGGCGCACGCTGCGCCTCGAAACCGGCAAGTACGCCAAGCAGGCCGACGCCGCCATCTGGGCGACTTACGCCGACACCACGGTGCTCGCCGCCGTCGTGCGCGGCGCCCCCCGTGAGGGCATCGATTTCTTCCCGCTTCAGGTCGATTACCGCGAGCGCATCAGCGCCGCCGGCAAGTTCCCCGGCGGGTTCCGCAAGCGTGAAGGCGCGCCGTCGCAGAAGGAAATTCTGACGATGCGCATGATCGACCGCCCCGTCCGTCCGCTGTTCCCCAAGGGACTGCTCGACGAAGTGCTCATTCAGTGCTGGGTCGAATCCGCCGACGGGCAGAACGATCCGGACGTGATCTGCGGCACCGCCGCCGCCGCCGCCCTGGCGATCAGCTCGATCCCCTTCGCCGGCCCGGTGGCGACCGTCCGCGTCGCACGCATCGACGGCCAGTTCGCCGTCAACCCGACCCTCGCCCAGCTTGAGTTCTCCGACATGGAGCTGGTCCTGTCCGGCCACCGCGACGGGATCAACATGATCGAAGTCGGCGCTCAGGAAGTCGAAGAGTCCGTCGTCCTCGAAGCCATCAAGTTCGGTCATCAGCAGATCTTCATCCTGCTCGACGCCATCGACGAGCTGGTCTCCAAGGCCGCCAAGGAGAAGGTCGCCGAGCTTCATCTGCCCGCCCCCGAAGTCGTCGCGCAGGTCCGCAGCGACATCACCGCTTCGCTGACCGCCGCCAAGCGCACCGACGGCAAGCTCGCCCGCGAGGAAGCGGTCAAGGCCGTGTTCAAGACCTACCTCGACGAGAAGGCCCCCGAGCCCGCCGCCGATTCGAACCTCAGCTACACCGCCTACAAGGCGGCGATCGAGAAGCGCCGCGAGATCAAGAAAACCTTCGAGCAGATCGAAGAGGAAGTGACCCGCCGCATCATTCTCGAAGGCAAGCGCACCGACGGCCGCAAGAGCGACGAGATTCGTCCGCTCTCCGCCGAAGTGAACGTCCTGGCCCGCACGCACGGGTCCGCCACATTCACCCGCGGCGAAACCCAGTCGCTGGCCATCGCCACGCTCGGCACCGGCCGGGACGAACAGATCGTCGACGGCCTTCACGATGAATACTCCCAGAAGTTCTACCTGCACTACAACTTCCCACCCTTCTGCGTCGGTGAAGCCCGCCGCGTCACAGGCCCAGGCCGCCGCGAGATCGGTCACGGCGCGCTCGCCGAACGCAGCTTGCAGGGCGTGCTCCCCAGCCCCGAGGACTTCCCCTACACCGTCCGGCTCGTGAGCGAAATCCTCGAGTCCAACGGCTCGTCGTCCATGGCGAGCGTCTGCGGCGGGTGTCTGGCCCTCATGGACGCCGGCGTGCCGATCACCAACACCTGTGCCGGCATCAGCGTCGGACTCGTCGAGGAGGACGGAAAGACGATGCTGCTCACCGACATCCTCGGCGAGGAAGATCACTTCGGCGACATGGACTTTAAGGTCTCCGGCACGCGCGTCGGCATCACCGGCATTCAGCTTGACCTCAAGACCCGCGGCCTCAGCTACGACATCATCGCCGCCACCTTCGAGCAGGCCAAGAAAGCCCGCCTCCAGATCATCGAACTCATCGAGAGCACGATCCCCGCGCCCCGCAAGGAGATCAGCAAGTACGCTCCGCGCATGCTCCGCACCAAGATCGACCCCGACAAGATCGGCCGCCTGATCGGACCCGGCGGCAAGACCATCCGCGCGATCCAGGAAAACACCGGCGCGACCATCGACGTCGAGGAAGACGGCACCGTCTTCATCTCCGCCGTCGGCGCCGGCAAGGCCGAGAAAGCCCTCGACGAAGTCGAGCGCCTCTGCGAAGAGGTCAAGGTCGGCAAGATCTACAACGGCAAGGTTTCCTCGATCAAGGATTTCGGCGCCTTCATCGAAGTCATCCCCGGACAGGACGGGCTCTGCCACGTCTCGGAGCTTTCCGACAAGTACGTCGAGAAGGTCGCCGACGTGGTGAAGATCGGCCAGATGCTCCGCGTGAAGGTCCTGAGCCAGGACGAACAGGGCCGCCTGCGTCTTTCCCGCAAGGCCGTCATCGCCGAGGAAGCCGCCGCCGAAGCCGGGGCCAAGCAGTAAACCCCCGCGCCATCCCGCGTCAAACTCACAACCCCGTCGCGCCCGCGGCGGGGTTGTTCATTGTTGCCCACAAGCCGGGGTGACTGAAGTCACCCCGCCTCGTTGGATGCGGGTTCAGCGTCCGAACGTCTGCCAGATGAGTTCGAAGCTGGGGTTCCAGCTTGTGGCGTAGTTGACGGTCAGGTACTGCGGCGTGGCGATCGGGTCGGCGGTCTGGAGCGCGACGGAGCCGTCGCCGTAGCCGACGGTCACAGAGTCGGCATGCGAGGATTCGACGGCGCCCCACGTGCTAAAGACGTCGGCGAGGTACGGGCGGCCGGCGAGTTGGGTGATGGAGACGGATTGGTAGGCGCTGGTGTTGAAGTTGCGTGTGAAGTATCCGCCACGGAGGTTGGACCAGCCGTATTTGGCCAGGTCGGCCGGATACATGGAGTGCCCGGCGGAGGGCTGCGCGTTGGGGGAGGTCAGGTCGCCGTGACAATTCAGAAGCGCGGGGGTGGTCTGAAGCGGGCAGAACAGGACGTCGGTACGCTGATCGACGAGATCGGCTGGCGTGAGCAGGCCGAGGTTGCCAAAGCCCTGCGGGGAAAGGCCCTGCGTGCGTTCGTACATGACGTACATCATGGCCTGAAACTTGTTCCAGGCGCCGACGTAGGGGAGCTTGCCGTCGTACTGGGTCGCATAGGCGAGGAGTCCCTGCATGACCTGCCGCTCATTGGAGGCGCAGACGGCAAGTCGTGCGGCGCGGCGGGCGGCTTTCATGGCCGGCAGGAGCATGGCGACGAGCACGGCGATGATGGCGACGACGGCGAGGAGTTCGATCAAGGTGAAGGCGCATCGCGCGCCGGGCGCGCCGGGGTGACTTAAGTCACCCCGCCTCGAATCGAAACGCGCTTCGGGATGGGAGGGGATGTTTTTCATTTACGGCGGCGCATCGAAAGGAGGCCGATCAGCGACAGGCCGGCGGGGAGCGCGGCGGGGGTCGGGACGGTGTAGGTGATGATGAGCTGCGGGGCGTGCGAGGCGGTGGCGGATTCGCTGGAGGCAAACTGCCACTGCGGGTTGCTCACGTTGGCCCCGTAGGACAGGAGCAGGCCGGCGTTGTTTGCCCCGCCGGAGCCGAGCCACAGTTCGATGATCTTGGTGAGCGTGTTGACGGAGGCGGGGAGTGACGCGGCGCTGAGAGTGAAGTCGACGAATGTGCCGGTCTGTCCGGTGCCTGTGGCGGAGACGGCGAGGGAACCGACGTTGCCGTAGAGGTCGGAGGCGGTGCGTGCGCCGTTGGTTCCGCCGAGCCAGGCGCCGGAGGTATGGGCCGCGTAGTTCCAGTCCGCGGAGCCGGTCTGCGTCGCACTGTTGGCCGTGCCTTCGACCCAACCGGCGTTGCCGGCCTGTTCGAGGGCGACGCTGATGGTCTGCGATGATCCGGCGGCGCTGGTGGCGTCCACGTACAACCGCAGCGTCATCGAGTCGATCGTCAGGTAGTGACCGGCGAGCGCCGAGACGTCAAAGCCGACGAGCCCGCCCCGAACGCGACCGGAGCCGAGCACGCCGACGAGGATGGTCGTGCGTCCGCCATAGTTGTTGTTGGACGATTCCTGCACGAGCGACGTGTCGCGCGTGCCGGTGTAGTTGGCGATGTCGATCTTGCCGTCGCTCGACACGACGTGCGCGCCTTCCTGAAACGTGATCGTCGCAGCGGAGGCGGCGGGCGAAATGGCAAACACGGCGACGGCGCTCAACAGCGCCATCATGATCATGCGGAGACGGTCCATCAGCGATTCTCCTTCAAAAGGAACAAGAATAAAGCAAGCTTTCGTCAACATGCGAAGCTCTCGAATTGCATTCGTCGTCATGGCCCCACCTCGATGCGGGCGCCGGCGAAGACGGCGTGGTCCTCCTCCGTGTCGCCCGCCGAAGCGACGATCAGCGTCAGATACCGCGCACTCGGCGGCAGCGCCACATCGAACCTTGTCGCGGCGCGACCGCGCAGCGCCGCCCCCGCCCCCGGCAGTCGATACACGCCGTTGTCATCAATAACACTCGCCTCGCGCCCGTCCATCTGACCCGCGATCACCCCGTGCTCGTCACTGACCAGCACCGCCAGATGCACCGACCCGCGCGTCAGACCCGTGTCATCGAGCCCGGCACGATCAGCGACAAAACGCAGCGGCGCGTCCGCATCCATGAACCCCGCCTTGCGAATCGCCGCAAGGTCGAGCGTGAGCAGCAGGTTCGCATGCATCCCCACCCCCTGCTCCGTCCGAGGCAAATTCGCCGGCGCCCGCCGACCCGTCGTGCGAATCCCCCCTTCGCCTTCGAGATTGCTCCATGCATCGTTCGCCGGCGCGCGATCCGTCCGCAAATTCGTCCAACCCATCGCGCGAAGATCCACCGCGATCGCGCTCTGACCCGACTCCTCGGGCACGATCGGCTGAATCGTCCCCGGCACGTCCCCGCCGTGAAGAATCTGCGCCACCGCCAGCCCGCCGATGTGCGCCGCGGCCCCGAACGTGTCCGACGCGATCGCCCGCTCAAGACTCGTCCCCGCCGGATCGTCAAAGAGATTGCCCAACGGAATCGCCCGCGGCGACGTCGCTCTCGCGACATCGATCGTCCCCGCCGCATCGATCCTCGCCACTTCGCCCATGCTCAACATCCGCCCCGCCCCCCCCAAACTGTCCACGCGCACCCGACCCTCCATCACCGTCACATGCGCTAACCCCGCTTCGTCCACGAACAAATCAAACCGCGTGCCCATGTCCACGACCCGCCCGCCGTGCGGCGTCTCGATCGCGAAACCGTGCGCCCCATCCGGCACATACGCCGTCAACTGACCCCGATCCAGCCGCCCGTGCATCGCATCGATCATCTCAAACGAACAGGGCCCGACCAGTTCGACCACCGCCGTCGATGCGAACATGATCTGCGTCGAACCCGAGGCCAACCGGATCGGCCCCGCCGGCAGCGACCCGCCCAGCGACATCTCGCCGGCGGCATTCTCGAACACCGCATCGTGCATTTCCGTCACCGTCCCGACCGTCGGCCCGACATTCGCCGGTTCGACCGCCGTGATGCGCGGCAACGTGTGATCCGCCCGGCTCCATGTCATGATCCACACCGTCGCCGCCAGCGCCACCGCCGCCGCGATCGCGATCGCCATGCCCCATGTCCCCCCGCCAAGACGCATCGGCCGCAGCTCCGTCGCGTGTTCCGTTTCCCGCGCCGTCGCCGCGCGGCTCGACCGCTCCGCGCGCCCCCGTTCCCAAAGGTGGCTTTCGAGCATCGTGTACGCTGCGAACCGCCGCGCGAACGCTTCGTCGCTCTCTATGCTCCGCCACATCGCCTCGACCTGCCCCGCGTCCAGTTCGTCCGCGTAGTAGCGCTCGATCAGATACATCGCATCGTGTTCATCGCCAGGCATATTCACGCCTCGCCCCCCTTCCGCATCGACAGCCGCGACTCGATGCACTCGAGCAGCGCCGCACGCGTGCGATGAAGCAGCACGTTCACCGCGTTGCGCGTCAGCCCCAGCTTCGCGCCGATGGCCTCCGACGCCAACTCCTCTTCGTAACGCAGATCGATCGCCGCACGCCCGCGCTTGCTCAGCGTCTCCAGACAACGCTCCAGCGCCGCACGCCGCGGCTCCGACTCGCCCGCCATCGAAGCGTGCACATCGATCAACCGGTCCACCGCCTGCGAATCGAACAGGTGACGATCCCGCGATCGCACCGTCCGGTAGTTCATCACCTTGTTCCGGGCAATCCCCATCGCCCAGCTCGCGAACTTGTCCGCCGATCGCAGCTCGTCGAACTTGTCCACGATCGTCACCGCCACTTCCTGAAGCAGATCGTCCACCGCGCCCGGCTCGCGCAACAGCGCATGCAAAAACGACCGAACCGTCGGCTGCGCCGCCGTCCAGAGCCGCGCGATCCGCTTGGCCCGATCACGATCCGCATTGAAATGGATGTCCGATCCATCGCTCATGAGGCCTGTCCTTCCGCTTAATGGTTTACAATGCCCCCTGAAAATTACGCGCCACTCGAAAAATCTTTTCAAAACCGCCCGACAGATTCGCCCCGTCCTCGCGAATTTATAGATGAAGACAAGGTCCGGCTCACGACGCCGCGGACGATGACATGAATTATAACACCCGCGATAACAATAACTTCCCCGTTCTGTGGGTGCAGTGTCAGGCGGCGGTGCAGTCCTTTGTCTTCGCGGCCGTGCGCCGCGTCGCCGACGCCGAGGATGTCATGCAGGACATCGCCCACTCGGCCTTCAAGGACTTTGACAAGTACGACCCCGCCCGGCCGTTCGCGCCCTGGGTCATGACCATCGCCCATCGCCGCGTCGCCGACTACTTCCGTCAAAAGCCCCGCGCGGAAATGTGCTTCGACCCCGCCGCGCTGGAGAGTTTGTCCATCGCCTACGCCGAACTGGCCACCGAAACCGGCCAGCGCCGCCGGGCGCTGGAGCATTGCCTGGCCGCCGTCGAGGATCGCGCCCGACAGGCCCTGACGCTCCGCTACGAGCAGCAGCTTTCCGTCCAGCAGATCGCTGACAAACTCAGCACCAGCGCCAACGCCGTCTCCGTCCTGCTCTACCGTGTCCGCGCCGCGCTGGCCCAGTGCATCGAGCGCCGCCTTCAGCGTCAGGAGGCCGAGTGATGAGCGACCTCAATCGTCAGCTCAGCGACTACCTCGACGCCCGCCTCGCGCCGGACGCCATGCGCTTGCTCTGCGACCATATCGCCGCCTCCCCCGCCGCCGCCCGCGACGCCGCCCGCTTCCTCCTCCTGCACACCACCCTCACCGACCTGCACGCACTGCCCGCAAACCGCGCGATCAGCACCGAGAAACCCCGGATCGAACGCGTGCGGAGTTGGGAATTGGGAGTGCGGAGTGTGGCAGCCATCGCCGCACTGCTCGTCATCGCCGCCGCGCTGTTCTTCGTCTTCCTGCCTTCCACTCCCCACTCCGAACTCCCCACTCCCCACTCCAACCCTCCCGCGTCTTTCGCCATCCTCAGCGACGTCTCCAACGACGCGCAATTCGAAAACACCGACGGCTCCCTTTCCCTCGGCTCCGCCCTCACCGCCCCGATCAAACTCACCGCCGGCAAAGCCCAGCTCATGTTCAACTCCACCGCCGTCGTCGATCTGACGGGCCCGTGTGAATTTGAAATGACCGGGCTCAACCGCGGACGACTGATGCGCGGCGACATGAACGCATTTGTGCCCCCGGCGGCGCACGGGTTCAGCGTGGAGCTGCATGACGGCACACGCATCGTCGATTTGGGCACGGCGTTCCGGGTCATCGCCGACGCACGCGGACAGGCGGTCGGCGTCAAACAGGGACGCGTCGAATTGCATCCGCCGGTCGGGGCGCCGCTGATGCTGGCGGCGGGTGATCTGGCGGGCGTCGACGAGGCGGGGGCGTGGGTACGGGCGGGCTCGCTGGCGTCGCTGCTCGATACGCCGTGGGCCGCACCGGACAAGATCGCGCCGCTGATGGGCATGGTGCTACGCAATGACGCGGCGGTGATGGTCTACGAATCGTTCGACGACGGCGCGGCGGACGGGCGATCCGACGCCGCGGGCCGCGCCTTGAAGCTCAACGATTTTGCGGCACGCCCGCCGCTCTCGCTCGGCGAGGCGCGCGGGCAGGTGACGCTGGCGGCGTGGGTTCGGCTTGATCCGTCCGGACGCCCGATCCGCACGCTGGCGATCAATGGACAGTGGATGGAGACCGGCGACTTCGCATGGGACATGCGCGGCGGATGCGTCACGCTGGCCATTTGCGCTCAACCGCCGCAGACGATCGTCGCCCCCGTCGCCCTCGCGCCAGGGCAACTCGGCCGATGGGTGCATGTGGCGAGCGTGTACGACGGCCCCGGCGCGGAGGTGCGGCACTACCTCAACGGCCAATGCGTCCTGCGTCAACACCTCAACGCGCCCCTGCGACTCAAGCTCGACGCCTTGCAGATCGGGCAGTGGACCTCACGCGATCCGCGCCCGCTGAGGGGCGACATGGACGACCTGTTCATCGCTCAAACCGCACTGTCCGACGCGCAGATTCACGCGCTCTGGCGCCTCGGCTCCGCCGGCGCCGAGACGTCCGATTCCGAACCGAACCTCGAACATCAACCAACCCCAGGAGAATGACCATGAAACGCCCGTCCGCCGCCGCATTCGTCGCGACCTTCCTCGCACTCACGCTCGCGCCCGTCCTCAGCGCGCGCGCGTCGGTCATCACCTGGTCCTCCGGCCTCTACGTCAACACGCCCAGCCCGCTCAAGGACCATATGGGCACTGGACAGTTCGACCATACCGGCACATTCGTCTACGCCGCCAACGCCGGCGGGTCCGCCACCACCTTCGACGGCATCAGTTTCGTCGCCGGCGGTATTAACTTCGGCTCCAGCTTCACCACCGCCCACGTCAATTCCGCCACCAATCCCGTCTCCAGCACCGCGACGTTCGTCGCCACCACCACCGCCAAGACCGTTACGCTCGGCGTCGGCGGCGTCGGCACGCTCGTCAACGGCGCGACCTACCGTGTTCAGCTACTGATCATGGACGGACGCAATGGAACCGCGACGCGCGCCATGAAGGTCGACGGACAGAACATGGGCACGTTCAGCCCCGGCTACTCCGCCGGCGTCTCCTACGGCGACGGCCGACTCATCACCGGAACCTTCATCGCCGACGCCACATTGTCCCAGTCCTTCACCATGCTCGGCTACACCGACGCCACCTACACCACCGCCAACACCACCCAGCTCAACGCCCTGACGCTTTACCAGACCGCGGTCGCGATCGTGCCCGCGCCCGCCGCGCTGCCGGCGGGGCTGTCGCTCCTTGGACTCCTGACCCTGCGCCGACGGCGCTGAATCGAATGTTTGCCTGCTTGTGGTCGATCCGTGAAAACGGATCGACCGCATTGAGAGTGTATGTGATGGAACACATGCTGATGCGAACGACATATTTGGAGGCGGGGCTTCTTCATCGTGAGCGTGTCGAACCGGCCCCATGCGGCGAACGAATCGGGCCGCGCGGAGCAAGCCCCGACGCTGAATATCGCGCCCGCCGCCGACATGGTTTCACCCTCATCGAACTCCTCGTCGTCGTGAGCATCATCGCGCTGCTCATCGCCATTCTGTTGCCGTCATTGAGCAAGGCGATGGCCAGCGCCCGGCAGGTCGTTTGTGCTTCCAACGAAAGACAGATGGGCATGGCCGTCATGACCTACGGACTCGACCACAAGCAGTATTTCCCCGCGGGCGTCAATCGTTCCAATGGCGATTGGATCTGGCCTCCGACGCTGCGCCGGGAGCTTGCCGGGGCGATGGATGTGTTCTACTGTCCGGCCGCGGACCCCAAGACGCGATGGGTCCGCAAGCTCGGCAGCGGGCTCGCCCCGGACGTGTATGGATGGCAGCAGGATGAATACCACCTCGGCTCCGGCCGCGGAAGCTGGTTCAGTTATGGATACAACGTCTGGGGCTATCCGTTCTACCCCGGCAATGCTCTGGGCACCGGGACATACCACAACGTCGGCGGAAGCGATGGATACCAGACGATGAGCAGCGTCGTCGCGCCCGCAACGTTCATCGTCCTCGGTGACAGCAACTGGGATCTCAATACGCTCGGCGACGTGAACTGGTCCGCCTACATCGGCGGCTACGCCCCGCGCCAGTACCCCGGCGCGGTCCATGTCGAACGCGTCAACACCCTGCGCGGCGACGGACACGCCGAGACGGAGCGACAGGACGAACTCATCACCGCCGCGTTCAATGACCAGGTCAACCGCCAATGGAACCGTGACAATCGACCGCATTGGTGACCGGCGCGGGGTCCGGAAAGGTGTCGGTCCGGAAAGGTGTCTGGAACCATTCTTTTGTCTGGATACCAACCCGCAATGGACGCGGTCGGCGGCCGGTCGTGCCTGTTGGAATCCGATCTTCTCTCGCTCGATGTGGGTCATTTCACCCACGCTTCCCACAGCCACCGACAACTTCCTGCGCACCGGCGATGCAAAAATCGCACGGGCGCGTCGCGGCGTTGATGTAAGTCCCGCAAAAGCGCGCACGGGGTTGGCGACGCCCACCGCGCCGATGCGCACCGGGCGCGCCGCGTCGGGCATGAGGACAATGCGGTGCGCGAAAAGTTGCGATATTGAGCGGGGAACGAGGGCGCACGAAAGTGGTGAAAACGGCGGGGTATGCCGCGCCGGTGTGAATGGGGAATGGGACCCAGCATCGGGTGATCCGCTCGTGTTATGATGCGCGTCTATTCGATCAAGCGGCGAGTGACGTGCGGATGAGCGAAGCTTCGGGCGACAATGTGTTCACGCGGATTGAAGCGACGTACCGGGCTCAGTCGCGGCGGGTGCTGGCGACGTTGATCCGGGTGCTGGGGGATTTTGATCTGGCGGAGGAGGCGGTGGCGGAGGCGTTCGCGGCGGCGATGGATCAGTGGCCGCGCGACGGCGTGCCGGGCAATCCGCGGGCGTGGCTCGTGGCGGCGGGGAGGCACAAGGCGATCGACGTCATCCGCCGGCGGGCGCGATTCGATGCGTCGCTTTCGACGCTTGCGGAGCGGCTCGATCGGCAGGAGCGCGCGGCGGAGCCGGACGAGCCGGGCGTCGAAGATGACCAATTGCGGCTGATTTTCACATGTTCGCATCCCGCCTTGTCGCCGGAAGCGCAGGCGGCGATGACGCTTCGCGAAGTCTGCGGGCTCACCACCGAGCAGATCGCCCGGGCGTTTCTCGTGTCCCCCACGACGATCGCCCAGCGCATCGTCCGCGCCAAGGCGAAGATCCGCGACGCGAGGATTCCCTACGAAGTGCCGACGCGGGCGGACGTGCCCCAGCGGCTCGACGGCGTGCTGCGGGTGATTTACCTCGTTTTTAATGAGGGCTACTCCGCTTCGTCGGGTCAGTCGGTCACGCGATCCGACCTTTGCGGCGAGGCGATTCGGCTCGGGCGCGTGCTCGTCGAACTGCTGCCGGAGGCGGAGGCGATGGGGCTGCTGGCGTTGATGTTATCGCATGAATCTCGCAGTGCGGCGCGGACGGATGCGGCGGGCGATCTGGTGCTGCTGGATGATCAGAACCGCGGCTTGTGGAACCGGGCGATGATTGACGAAGGCGTGGCTTTGGCGGAGCGGGCGATGGCGACCGGTCGCTTCGGGACGTACACGCTTCAGGCCGCCATCGCCGCCGTGCATGCGCAGGCGGCGACCCCGGCGGCGACGGACTGGGGGCGGATCGCGGCGCTGTACGACCTGCTCATGCAAGTGACGCCCTCGCCGATCATCGCGCTCAATCGGGCGGTGGCGATCGCCATGCGCGACGGACCGGCGGCGGGTCTGCCGCTGATCGACGCCCTGCTGGCCGATGGATCGCTCGCCGACTATTACCTCGCGCACGCCGCCCGCGCGGACCTTTGCCGGCGGCTCGGGCGGATGGACGACGCCCGCGTGTCGTATGAAAATGCCCTGCGCCTCACGCAGCAGGACCCGGAGCGGCGATTTCTGATCCGCCGCCTCGCGGAACTGGGCTGAAAATATTTTTCGCCGCGTGTCGATTTCGCCGCCGCCCGTTCGACTCACTGATGGAACTGGAAATTCAACCCCGCACACGGAGCCCCGCCATGCGTTTCATGATCATCGTCAAAGCCAATCGCGACACCGAAGCCGGCGTCATGCCCAGCCAGGAAATGTTCGCCGCCATGGGCGCTTACAACGAGCAACTCGTCAAAGCCGGAATCATGCTCGCCGGTGAAGGCCTTCAACCCAGCAGCAAGGGCGCCCGCGTCGTGTTCAGCGGCACCGACCGTACCATCGTCGACGGCCCGTTCGCCGAGACAAAGGAGCTTATTGCCGGCTACTGGCTCTGGAACTGTAAATCGTTGGCAGAAGCCACCGAATGGGTCAAACGATGCCCGAACCCGACGGGCGATCAGTCGGTGATTGAAATCCGCCCGATCTACGAAGTGGAGGACTTCGGCGATGCGGCCACCCCCGAAATCCGCGCTCATAATGACCGCCTCCGCGCCGACATCGCCGCCCGACACGGCGAGTAACAATCCCTCCGTTTAGCGACGCCTCTCGCGGGTGCTTTTCCACACACACATAACATGATCCCCAAGGAGCCCCCCATGAAATTCATCTGCCTCGGCTACATCGAAGAAAACAAGATGGAATCGTTCGCCCCCGAGGAGGCGCAGGCCATGATGGAGGAATGCTTCACGTACGACGATGTGCTGCGCGACGGCGGGCATTTCGCCGGCGGCGAGGCGCTGCAAGGGCCGCGCACCGCCAAAACCCTCCGTTTCGAGAACGGCAAAACCGTCGTCACCGATGGGCCCTACGCCGAGACGAAGGAGCAGATCGGCGGGATTCTGATTCTCGAAGCGAAGGACATGGCCGAAGCCGTCGCGCTGATGTCCAAGCATCCGGGCGTGCGGCTGGGCGGGCCCTTTGAGATTCGCCCCGCCGAGCCGATGATCAATGAACTCATCGCCGCCCGCGACGCCGCCAAGAACAAGTGATTTGACCGAGGATTCAGCCATGAAATATCTGCTGCTCATCTACACCAACGAAGCCGACTGGACCGATGCGGAGCGTGAAAAGTGCTACGCCGAGTCGACGCAGATCACGCACGAGCTTCACCAGCGCGGCCAGTACCTCGGCGCTTCGCCCCTGATGCCCGTCGCCAGCGCCACCAGCGTCCGCGTCCGCAACGGCAAACCCGTCATCACCGATGGCCCCTTCGCCGAGACGCATGAACAACTCGGCGGCTACTTCCTCGTCGAAGCCCGCGATCTCAACGAAGCCATCGCCATCGCCGCCCGCATCCCCGGCGCCAAAAAAGGCACCGTCGAAGTCCGCCCCGTCATGGACCTCGCGGGACTGCCCGAAATGTGACAACCTCGTTCAGCGACGCGGCTTGCCGCGTGATTTTCAACCTTCATCCAACAAGGACTTCAACCATGATTCAGCCCTACCTCTGTTTTGAAGGACGCAGTGAAGAAGCGATCGAGTTCTATAAGAAGGCGCTCGGCGCGCAGGTCGAAATGCTCATGCGATTCAAGGACTCCCCCGTGCCGTGCGGATCGGGTGAGCACATGACCGCCATCGCCGAGAAGGTCATGCACGCCACACTCCGTATCGGTGACGCGACACTGATGTGCTCCGACGGCGGCTGCGCCGGCACTTCCACCTTCGGCGGCATCTCGCTGTCGTTCGACGTGCCCTCGGAAGCCAAAGCCAAGGAAGTCGTCGCGGCTCTGAGCGAAGACGGCCAGGTGAAAATGCCCGTGACCAAGACATTCTTCTCCCCCGCCTTCGGCATGGTCACCGACAAATTCGGCGTGTCATGGATGGTCATTGTCCCGCAAAAGATGTGATTCTTCCTCCCCTCCCTCCGAGGGAGGTGCCGGGGGAGGGCGAAGCGTATCCGTTTGAGCGCGCTTCGACTCGGAACCGGGACTCGATCTACTCAATTCACCCCCACCCTGCCCTCCCCCTCAGGGGGGAGGGCCTTTTCATTCGCGGTCGTCGAAATATATTTTCACAATTCACGTTTTCGCGCGCCAAAACGGGGATGATGGCGACGTTTCCCCTGTGGAGCCACTTCTTTTGAGGCGCAATTGAGATCATGAATCGGCCCGGAGCCACAAGCGAAGATTATGAAGCGTTCGTCGAGCTGCTGATGGCGCATCAGCGGCGGATTCTTGGGTTTATCCGCTCGCAGGTGCGGTCGCTGGACGATGCCGAGGACCTGATGCAGCAGACGAGCATCGTGCTTTGGCGCAAGTTCGACGAGTTCGACCGGGCGTCGGATTTCGCGGCGTGGGCATTTCGCATTGCGCGTTACGAGGTGCTCAATCACTGGTCCAAGGAAGATGTGCAGCGCCGGGTGTTCAGCCAGCGGACGCTCGATCAACTGGCCGACATGGCCGAGGCGATGCGACCCGAGTTCGATGCGCGGCAGTCGGCTTTGCAGGAGTGCATGAAACATCTCGACGGGTCCAATCGCGAACTGCTCGAGATGCGGTACAGCCAGTCGTTATCGCCCAAGTCGATCGCCGAGCGGATCGGACAGAGCGTCTGGGCGGTGTATCGGTCGCTTCAGCGGGTGCATACCAGTTTGATGACGTGCATCGAGCGCCGCGTGGCCGGGGGGCGGTCATGAGCAGGCGCGACACACGACTGGACGCGGCGACGATGGAGCTGATTCACGGCGCTGTGGAGAACCGGCTTGAGGCGGCGCAGTGGCGTGAACTGGAAGCGAAGATGGCGGATGATGACCACGTGCGGCGGACGTATCTGATGTACCTGTCGCTGCAGATGGATTTATCGTGGACGATGAACGGTCAAGATACCCCGGCAGCGCAGGCGACGACGACCGCGCGGCCGGTGGCCAAGCGGAGCCGGGGCGAGGCGCGGCGGCTGTTTCGGCCGTGGATGGGACTGGCGGCGGCGATCGCGCTCATCGGCGCGGCGGCCGCGATCGTGTTTCACCATCCCGGCGAATCGGTGCGTCCGACGGGCGTGCCACGGATGGCGGTGGCGATGCTCACGGACATGGGCGCCGATGCGCAGTGGAGCGACGCCAATCTGCCCACGCAGCCCGGCAGCGATCTGGCGGCGGGCGCGATGGAGTTGACCAGCGGGTCAGCCCAGATCATGTTCGAAAACGGCGCGGTGGTCACGCTGTTCGGCCCGGCGCGCTTTCAGGTCATCGACCGCAACCTCGGCCGACTCGACGAAGGCGTGCTGACGGCGTTCGTGCCTGAACGGGCGCATGGGTTCACCGTGACCGCGCCCAACGAGGCGCGCGTCATCGATCTGGGCACACGCTTCGCCATGGTCGTCGATCGACTCGGGCGCACGTCGATTCAGGTCATGGCCGGTCGCGTGCGGCTGGCCAATGCGCTTCAGAACGCGATCTTTACTGTCGACGAGTCGGCGTCGATCGGCGTCGACGGGCGCATCGGGCCGGCCGACTCGGCGGCGCTGCTGCTGGCGGCGCGCGTGGCGGGGGAAACAGAACGCGGCTTCAAACGATGGCAGACGTTCAGCACGGCCCTGTCGCGCGATCCGAGCATCGTGGCGTACTACGACTTTTCCGACGGCGCGCCGGAACTGCTCAAGGCGACGGGCAAGGATCGCGGGATGGACGCGGAGATCGACGGGCCGGTTTGGGACGAAGGCCGCTGGCCGGGCAAGCGGGCGCTGCGTTTTGACGGGCCGGGCGGTCGATCGCATGTGGCGCTGAATGATGCGGCGAGCGAGCGGTGTAATTTTTCGGGGTCGTTCAGCGTGATGGCGTGGTTCAAAGTCAATCGGTTCACGACGCACTGGCAGTCGCTGATCACCAAAGGCGACAGCTCATGGCGCGTGCACCGCAACGACAACACCGACACGCTGAGCTTCGGCACGACCGCCAATGGCGACACCGATGACATGCCCGCCTCGACGCCGGTCAACGATGGGCGATGGCATCTGGTGACGGCGACGTACGAGGCGGGCGACACGCCGCGGAAGCGGCTTTACATCGACGGAAAACTCGAAGCTCAGCGCGATCTGCGATGGGTCGGACCCAATGGTTGGCCCGTGTGGATCGGCAACAACGCCGAGACGGCCGGTCGCGACGATCGCGCCTTCGACGGTCTGATCGGCGAGGCGGCGCTGTTCAAACGGGCGCTGAGCGAGCGCGAAATCAACGAGATCTATCACGTCGGTCGCTCGGACGAGGAACCAGCGGCGATGACGGAGCAAGGACAAGAGATTCGCTAAAGCGAAAGGAGCAATTGGAATGGGTATCGAACATGTGATGCAACGGATGGGCGTGATCGGGGCGATGATGATCGCGGCGGGGATCCCGGCGGGGATCGCGCAGGCGAGTCTGATCGGGGAATGGGAATTCGACAATAATCTGCTGGAAACCTCCGGGTTCAAGCCCGCGGGGACGCATGACGGAGAAGCGGTCGGCACGATCAGCTTCTCGACCGACACGCCGCTGGGACGGGGCGGGGCCTCGCTGGACCTGACCAATGGTTCGAGCGCCGTGCGCGTGATCAACTCCAACGCCAAGATTGGCGGCAGCCAGAATCTCGGCGACAACCTGACGTATCAATCGACCTACGACGCGGACATCGCCGCCGGGCCGATGACGATCAGCGTCTGGGTCAAGGGTTGGCCCGATACGTGGGAGGGCTTCGTTTCGGAAAAGGGCGAGAGCGGCAACGGGTATCAGCTCCGCAAATTCAACGACACGAACCACGCGGCCTTCACACTGCGCGGCACCGGGGGCAATGACGATCCGCAAGGCGGGATCAACGTCAACGACGGGCAATGGCACCAGCTCACGGGGGTGTGGGACTCGGCCAACGGCAATCGCTACTTGTACGTCGACGGCGTGCTGGACACGGCCGGGTCGATCACGGACGGCTCGGACACGGGCTCCGTCGCCGCCGCGACGTATGAATATGTCGTCTTCGGCGGCCGCGACAACGGCGGATCGATCAACAGCTTCGCGCAGGTGAAACTCGACGATGTGCGCATCTACAACGAAGCGCTGACGCAAAGCCAGATCGCCGCGACGGCCGGTCGCAATCTGACCAATAGCGAGAAGATCGCCGACTCGCTCGGCGGCGCGGGCTCGGCGTCGGGCATCCGATTCCAGCAGTTCGCCAGCGGCAGCGGCGCGCTCGGCAGCATCGATCAGGGCGAAGGCCTGCTCAGCGGCGAACTATTCCACCCCGGCGGTCAGGCCGCGGCCGGTTCCGTCAGCACGATCAACTACACCAACAGCGCCGGCACGCCCGGCCTCATCGCCGGCACCGCCAACTACCCCGGCGGCTCCAGCGACAACATGGCGACCCAGTGGGCCGGCGTCCTGGATATTCAGACCGCCGGGCAGTACGTGTTCGGCGTCAATTCCGATGACGGCTTCCGTCTGACGATCGGCGGGAAGGTCGTCTCCGAATTCGTCGGCCCGACCGGCGGCAGCGATCAGCGCGTCGGCATCACCTTCGACGAAGCCGGTCTGTATCGCTTCGAACTGACGCAGTACAACGGCGGCGGCGGCAACAATCTCGAATTCTGGGCCAAACAGGGAACGGACAATACGGTCGGCCCGCTCGTGGGCGATACGGCCAACGGTGGAATCGCCGTCTATCAGAATGTGCTGACCAGCAGCGAGAACCTCGGCAGCGCCATCGCCACTGGCACGGGCGTCAAGACCGTCAGCGAACATGATGTGCAGAAATCCGGCTTCACGGTCAACTCGCTCTACGAAGTCGGTCAGATGCTCGACGGCACGGTGACGCCGACGCTCGATCGGGGTCATGCTCGGACGAACATCAGCGGCGTGGGCGTGCCAAGCGGATTCAACGGCGACAACTTCGGCGTGGCGTTCACGGGCGTGATGAATATCACGTCGCCGGGCCAGTACACGTTCTCGACCGCCAGCGATGACGGGTTCCGACTCATCATCGGCGGCACCGTCGTCTCCGAAGCCAATTACCCCAAAGGGACGAACGCCATCACCAACACCGCCAACTTCCTGGAAGCGGGCGTGTACGAGTATCAACTACTCTGGTTCGAAAAGAGCGGCGGCGAAGGCATGACGTTCACCGCGCAGGACGCTCTGAGCAATAATGTCGAGTTCTATGGCTTGGCCGGTGATGACAACACGATCGACCGTCAACGCAATGGATTCGTCGTCAAGGCCGTCCAACTCGCGGCCGGACAACTGGGCGGGTCGCTGGGCGATCTGAATGAGGCGAATGATCTGCTGGATTTCCCGACGATCTACGGCTCGACCCGCGCCAAGGACTATTACGCGACGCTCAATCTGCTCGACGGCGGCAGCGATGCGAACTACGGCGGCGGCGTCGCCCCGCCGATCACCGGCGACAACTACGCACTCGAAGCCACCGGAGCCGTGCACATTCTCACCGCCGGGTTTTACACGTTCGGCATGAACGGCGACGACGGGTATTCCCTGGCGATCGGCGGCAACGTCGTGCTGGAGCGCTTCGGCACCGGCGGCCCGGGCAACGTGCTGGCCACTGTCTTTTTCAAGACCGCAGGGTGGTATGACCTGGATGTGATCATGTTCGAGAGCGGCGTCGGCTCCGAGTTCGAGCTCTTCGCCGCCGAAGGCGCCTTCACCGCGTTCAACTCGACCGACTTCCACCTCGTGGGCGACGTCGCCAATCGCGGGTTGGAAGTCATGACCGTCCCGACCCCCGCGGCGCTGCCCGCCGGGCTGGCGCTGCTGAGCGTCGTTGCGATGCGTCGGCGCAGCTAACCGCGACGCAACGTGTCGCGCGTCCGCGCCGCCCGTTGAGCGGCGGCTATGGAAAATCGCCATGAAAAAAGCCGCATTCACATTGATCGAGCTTATGGTCGTCGTCGCGATCATCCTGGTGCTCGTGGCGATTCTCCTGCCGACGCTCGAGAACGCCAAGGAGGTCGCCGCGCTGACCGTCTGCGCCGCCAATCAGCGCCAGCTTGTCATGTCCAACCAGATGTACGCCAGCGACAACCACGGCCTGTATCCGCCATTCCGCATGGCCATCACGCTCAATTGGAAAGGCGAAGTCGACGGGTCCGACGGCCCGGGCATCACGCGACTCGATCAAAGTCTGCTCTGGCCCTACTTCCGAAGCGCCGGCGTGCTGATGTGTCCGATCTTCAAGGCGCTGACGAATGACGATGCGATTCGCGCCTATTCGATGAACTGGAACATCGGCTCGACGCCGCCGATGACGGACAATGACAATGAGGGCATCGGCTCGCTGACGAAGGTCCGACGCCCCGCGGAACTGTGCATGTTCAGCGAGGAAAACCCGTGGGCCCATCCGGCTTACTCGGGGGTGGGCATCAATGACGCCGACCTCGTCGTCCGCACCTGGCCCACGCAGGACACGCTCGCCACGTATCATCTGCCCCGCTACGAACGCTACGCGCAGGGCGAGCCCGCCGGGTTCCTGCCCACGCATCAGGACCAGCTTCTGGACACCGGCGTCGCCAACGTCGGATTCGTCGACGGCCACGTCGCTACCGCCAACACGCTCCAGACCGAGCGCCTCGTCTTCAATGACCCGACGCGCGTGCATTACCCGGGCAACTTCGCGTATGCTGATCGCTGAGGTTTCATGAATCGACCGACACGAAATCGCGGCTTCACGCTGATCGAAATCCTTGTCGTCGTCGGCATCATCGTGCTGCTGGTGGGCATCCTGCTGCCGGCATTAGGCAGCGCGCGGAAGAAGGCGCGCTACGCCGCATGGGCCGCATATTCGAGGAATCTCGCCGCCGATCCGGACATGGCGGCGTATTACGATTTTCAGGGTCAGGGCGGCAGCGGCGACCGCACCGTCAAGAACAAAGCCCAGGGCGCGATCGACACGAAGATGATTCGCATCGCCTCGGCCAATGACCTGTACCGCATGACCTGGCCGGTCGACGAGACGAAGTTCCCGGTGTGGGCGACCGGGCGATGGGAAGGTAAGGGCGCGATCCAATTCGACGGCGTGGACGACTATCTCGAAACGGCCGTGCAGACGCAGGGCCAGTTCGATTTCCGCGGATCGTTCTCCGTCTTCTGCTGGTTCAAGATCGACGAGTTTCAGGGCACATGGGACGCCTTGATCACCAAGGGCGATTCCACCTGGCGATTGCACCGCTACCTGACATCTCACACACTCTCGTTCGACACGAACCACGGCGGGCCGGCCGATGTGCTCGACGCCCATACGCCGGTCGATGACAATGCGTGGCATCTGGCGGTGGTGACGATGCACGTCGGCTCCGGCCGGTACGACAAGGCGATTTACATTGATGGCAACGTCGAGAATACGCGGACGCTCACCACGCCGATGGACCTCAATGACTACCGCCTGATGATCGGCCGCAATGAACAGGCCGGCGGGGCACGATACATTCACGGTCTCATCGACGAGATCGGCATCGTCCGCCGCGCCCTGACCGTCGACGATGTTGCCAAGATGTACAACATCGGCCACCCCTGATCGCCCGGCGCATTGAGCCGCGCGGGGCAAGCCGCGCCGCCAAATGCGCGTCACGATTTGAAATCGAACGATTCATTTGCGCCGGCGCACCGCCAGCAGGGCGATGAGCGCCAGCCCTGCCGGAAGGGCCGCGGGCGTGGGGATCGCCGTGACGAACTGCGCGGGCGCGAGCGCGCCGTTGGTGATGCGGATGTAATCGATGTCGCCTTCCAGTTCGCGGCTGCCGTTGAGGAAGTCGCCGATCGTCACGACATCGGGGTTGTTGCCTATCAGGCCGGTGATCGTGCCGACGCTGGCGGTCTGCACGAGTTCATAGTTGATTTAGAGCTTGAGCTGCGCGGCCGCGGCGTCGTACACGCCGGCGACCTGCACCCAGTCGCCCGTGTTGATCAACTGGTCGACCGCACTGGTCACCGAATACTGATGCCCGCCTTCATCGCGGATCAGGAACTCGAGCCGCCCGGTGTTGCTGCGCATCCACCACTGGCTCACCGATCCGCTCACGCCGTTCTTGGCGACCACGCTGACCACGCCGGTATCGGTCGTGCGGACGAGCGATTCGATGGTGAAACTGCCGTCAAAGTGGAACGCGGCATCGTCGGCGATCGTGATGCGGTCACGATTGGCTTCATCGGAGCCGTCGAAGTGAATGCCGCGCCCGTTGATCTGGTGACCCGCGTCGCCGCTGATGTAGTCGACGACGTTCCCGGCGACGGCACCATTGTGATTGCCGGTTTCGTCGATGATCGTCTGGCCGATCGACCCGGTGTTGCCCGGCGCCTTTTCGCCCAACTCGTAATACGCCACAACGTCATCGGGAGCGGTGCGGAAGTATTTGTCATAGAGGTACTGCTCGACCTTGGCGCGGTCGCGACCGACGAGCGTCTGGTTATAGATGAGCACCTCGGCGATGTCACCGGTCAGCCCGGTCGTCCCGGCGGAGTCCATGCCGATGCGGAAACGATTGAAGTCGCCCACATCCGCGCCGCCCGCCGTCTTGGGCCCCTGCACGAAATGACCGGCGTTGTCGGTCACGAAGGACTGAATCGACGCGGCACCGTTCCACGCGGTGGACTGAATCGTAAACTCGGTGCGGACGATGCCCGTCGAGGCGGGGCTGGTGTCGGCCCGGCTCGTCAGCAGCGTGCCGCTGCCGTTACGTGCGCTGCCGGTCTGATCGCCGTCGGTTTCGTAGAAGCTGCCCCACTGGCTAGCAGTCGTGCCTACCTGTGCACCGAGCGTGCGCTGCGTCGTGGCGGCGGAGTTGGAGCGGGAGACGACGAACCATGTGATGTTCGACCCGTCGAGAGAATCGCCGAAGGGATCCTGGTTCGGCAGGCCGCTGCCCCCATCGAGCGCGAGCAGATTGTTGGTCCCGGAAAAATGCAAGACGGTGTGCGTGCCGTTGAGTCCGTCGGCGAGACCGGCGTTGGCGAGCGTCGGATCGGAGACGACGTTCTGCTGCTGCACATGGTTGTTACCGGCGAGCGGGGCCTGGTCCTCCCATCGCAGGACGTTGCCGCCGATCGTCGAAGCCGACGTGCCGGCGGTGTTGGAATACGTCGACAGCGCCCCGTCGTACCATGCGACCAGTCCGTCCGTCACATTCAGCGTCGCCGCGCCGGCGAACGGCGAGCCGATCGCCAGCATCACCGCGCCGGCGGCGAGTCCGCCCCGAAACGTCGTCTTCGATTGTTGCCCCGCGCCGCGCTTGATCCGATGTGTCCCATTCATGCGTTCATGCTCCTTATCTTTATTTGATCCGTTGCAGCGGCTCGTGCGCCGCGGTGTCATCATTGCGTCCCCGCATCGATACGGTGAATGAATCGTTCCGGCGGCAGCGCCTTGGAGGCGATGCGCACGCGGTCGATGTCGCCGACGAGCGATCGACCCGGCGCATTGAAGGCGCCGATGCGGATGTCGTGATCATTGGCGAGCGAACGATGCGTCGTATCGTCCGCCTCGCTCACCAGCTCGCCGTCCACATACAATCGCAGCTTGTGCTGCTCGGCATCGCGCACGGCGGCGACATGGTGCCAGACCCCGTCATTGATCGGCATCGGCGAGGTGACATCGCAGAACGTCGGGCCGTCACAGATCAGGAACCGCGCGACGCCCTTCTGATCGACGCGGAGCCACCAGGACGGCCGATTCGACCCGACATCGTTTGCGACAATCGCGCCGGAGACGGACTGGCGGGTGCGGACGATGGCTTCGAGTGTGAAGCTGTCGGCGGGGCCAAACGTGAAGGCGTCGCCGGCGGATTCACCCGCGTCGGTGAAACCACCGAAATTCCCGCGAAATATGACGGGATTTTCGCCCTTGTCAAAGTGCAGCGCGGACGTCGCGCCATACTCGGCGGGCCCGGCGATGACCTGCGGCTCGGCGCCCGGGCCGACGAAAGCGTCGCGCCGGTCGGCGGCGGCATCGCCGAGGCGCTGACCTTCGGCGAGCGCGGAGCCAATCGGCAAATTATCAAAGGTCCAGTCGGCGAGAATGGTCGGGCGCGGCAGGCGCGCCAGTTGCGATTGCGAAGCGCTGAGCGACGCGACGATGCCGCCGTCGATACTCGCGCCCTGACCGGCGAAGAGCTGGCCGGAGAACCCGCTGCGTCCGGCGGCGAGACTCACGGTGCCTTTGTGGACGAATACTTCGCCGCGCCCCTGCGCGTCGACGGCGACGCTGAATCGCGTGCCCAGGTCGGTGACGACGAAGCCGGGCGCGGTGACGGTGAAGCCCGGCACGGCGTCGACATCGATGCGACCGCGATCCAGGTGCACGAGGCCGGCGGAACTCAGATCGAGCGTCGCGGGGCCGTGAAGCTGAGCCATGACGCGCCCGCCGATGAGCAGTTCGATTTTGCCGGCGGCGATGGCCAGACGCCCCGTCGTCAGCGATTCGCCGTCCATGCGGGGCGAGCTGGACCATGTGACGTCCTCGGACGCGATCAGCGTCGCGATCGCCGGCTCGTTCGAGTTCGTCCCTGCGTGCGGCGCGACGGATGAGGTCGATACGAAGTAGGCCGCCACGGCGGCGAGACCGATGAGGATGGCCGCAACGGCGCGCCATCCAAAACGCGGCGCCGGGACGATTGTTTTCGTCTCCACCGCCTCAAACGCCCGCGGCGTCACGGCGGCGTGTTCGTGCAAATCGGCGAGCAGTCGGCAACAGTTCACAAACGCCTCGCGCGCCGCCGCATCGTCACGCAACCGCGCATTGAGTGCGGCCGCAGCCCGATCAGCGATCGCGCCATCGAGATAGTGCGCCATCGCCAGATCGAACGAACTGTCGCGCGATGCGTCAGCCATTGGCGCGCCTCGGCTGGAGTTTGCCTTCGATGCATTCGGAAAGGCGTCGGTAGATGCGCGACATGGACACGTAGACGGAATTGAGCGGGCGATCGATACGGGCCGCGACGTCGCTCATGCTCATGTCCTGCGCGTAGCGCAGTTCGATGAGCTGACGGGCCTGCGGGGACAACGCGTCCAGACAATCGCGCAGCGCCTCGGTGCGTTCGACGTCGGCGTCGTCGTCCTTCGTCCGCCAGGTCGATTCGAGCAGATTGAGCACATCCGGGTCGAGCAGCACCGCCCGGCGACCGGTCGAGCGGAGATGATCGACGGCGATATTGCGAGCGACGACGCGGGCCCAGTTCATCAGATGGTCCGGCCCATCGACGGAGCCGGAGTCTTTCAACGCCCGCATGAGTACAGTCTGATAGAGTTCCTCGGCGACGTGTAAATCCTGCACCAGCGAAAGGATGTACGCCAGCAGCTTTCCGCGCTGCGCCACCAGCACCTTGACAATCATGTCATGGTCAACCGCCATCGTCTGCTCCTTACGCCTCTTGTTACGACGAGGAGGCGGATACCTTAACAGGGGCGGCGGCGGATTGGGATGAAATTTTCAGAGCGTCCCACGGAGGGTCAGGCGGGTGCGGCCAAGCTGACCGCGACGGACGATGTAAATATCCGCCTGCGCCCCGGCGCCGGCGCGGGTCATGAGGACGGCGAGGGAATCGAGCGTGTCGATGCGGTGGCGGCCGAGCTGCACGATGACATCGCCGGGTTCGAGGCCGGCTTTGTCGGCGGGGCTGCCGTTCTGGACATCAGTGATGAGCACGCCGGCCACGCGCCCGAGTTTGAGGCGGGCACGGTCGCCGGCGGTGGGCTCGCGGACTTCGACGCCGATCATCGCGCGGGCGAGTCGCTGGGCGTCGCTCGGGGCGGCGCGCTGGGCGGTGATCTCAAAAGGGACCTGATCATCGGTAAGCTGAATCTTCTGACCGACCTCGGCGCGGAGCAGCTCGACGCAGGCGTCGACGATGTTGCTGACGGGATGACCATTGATGGCGCGGACGAGGCGGCCGGGGCCTGCTTCGCCTGGCGTCTGCCAGTGCAGTTCGGTGCGGATCGTGGCGGGCGGATCAATGTGACGCACTTCGGTGATCTGCCCGCCGAGGTCGATCTGTTTGACCGCCAGCGGGGAAAGCAGATCGGGGATCAGCATGCGGAGTCGATCGACGGGGATGGCGAAACCGATGTTTTGCGCATCGGAGCGAATGGCGCTGGTGATGCCGATGACCTGGCCATAGGCGTTGAGCAGCGGGCCACCGGAGTTGCCGGGGTTGATCGAGGCGTCGGTCTGGATGAGGCCTTCGAGCTTCCAGTCCTGCGTGACCTGCAGGTCGCGATTGGCGGCGGAGATGATTCCGGCGGTGACGGAATGTTCGTACCCGAGGGGATTGCCGATGGCGACGACCGGCTCGCCGATCATCAGGTCCGACGAGTCGCCGAGCGTGACGGGCTTGAGCGTCATGTCCTTGGGCGGATCGACCTTGAGCACCGCCAGGTCCTGCGTCGGGTCCGACGCCAGCACGCGGGCTTTGAGATGCGTCTGATTGGAAAGAATGACCTCCACGTCGTCCGCCCCTTCAACGACGTGCGCATTGGTGACGATATAGCCCTCGGCATGGACGATGAACCCCGATCCGAGACTGGTGCGCTTCACATCGCGCTCCATCGGCGCGATGTTGAAGAGGCGGAAGAACGGATCGTCACCGAGCATGCCGAAACGCTGACGGACGATCTGCGTCGTGTTGACGTTGACGACGCTGTCGCGATTGGACTGAAACACGCGAACGGTCGGCGTGATGCGAAGGTTCGCAGCGTCCTGCGCCGTCGCGACGCCGGCGATGCACCCCAGAAAACCGATCAGCAGCATGACCCGACGGCGATGAAACTGACGCATGGCAAGCTCCAAAACGAGTCTTACGTGTCACGCTCGATCCGGTTCATTTTACGATAAAACAACATCGCGTCCCCGCTGGAAATTCCGACGCCGACCGACTACACTCCCCCTAACCCGCCAAGGCCTTCATCCACGGACAACTTCATGATTCGTCGCTGGATTGCATGCCTGCTTGTGTGCGTGCTTGCGGGTTCGGCCATCGGGGCGGACGGACCGGATCAGATCGAATTCAATCGCGACATCCGTCCGATCCTCTTCAATAATTGCATCGCCTGTCACGGCCCCGACGTCAAACATCGCAAGCACAACCTCCGCTTCGATACGCCCGACGGTCCGCTCATCGACCTCGAGCACGGGCGCAAGGCCATCGTGCCCGGCGACCCCGACCACAGCGAGATGGTCAGGCGAATCACCGCGGCGGACCCCGACGATCGCATGCCCCCGGCCAAGGCGGGCAAGCCGCTGACGCCGCAGCAGATCGCGCTCATTAAGAAGTGGATTCAGCAGGGCGCGGTGTATCAGGGTCACTGGGCCTTCGAGCCGATCGGCAACCCCAAGCCGCCGGCGATCAGGGATGCGAAGTGGGCCCGCAACGGGATCGACAACTTCGTCGGCGCCCGGCTCGAAAAGGAAGGCCTCAAACCGTCGCCTGAAGCCGATCGCGCCACGCTGATTCGCCGCGTGTCACTCGATCTGACCGGGCTGCCGCCGACGCATGACGAGGTGGTCGCGTTCGAGAATGATCAATCGCCCGATGCGTATGAGAAGGTGGTCGATCGGCTGCTGGCTTCGCCGCATTATGGCGAGCACATGACACGCTACTGGCTCGACGCGGCGCGCTACGCAGACACGCACGGGTATCAGTACGACACCGAGCGGACGCAGTGGCCCTGGCGCGACTGGGTCATCAAAGCGTTCAACGACAACATGCCCTTCGACCGATTCACCGTCGAGCAGATCGCCGGCGACCTGATGCCCGACGCCACGCCCGAGTCCCGCCTCGCCACCGCCTTCAACCGCAATCACCCCATCACCATCGAAGGCGGCGTCATCGACGAAGAGTACCGCACCGAGTACGTCATCGACCGCATCGTCACGACGTCGACCACGTGGCTGGGTCTGACCATGGGCTGCTGCCGTTGTCACGACCACAAGTTCGACCCCCTGACGCGCGAGGACTTCTACAGCTTCTTCGCCTTCTTCAACAACATCCCCGAGATCGGCCAGGGCAACAGGAACGGGTTCGCACCGACGATGAAAGCGCCCGGCGTGGAGCAGCAGCTTGAGCTTGCCGCCCTCGACAGGCGGATCGCCGAAGCCAAAGACGCCAAGCCGGCCGAGCAACCTCAGTGGATCGTTGCCCATCCGACGCAGGCCGTCTCCGAGGGCGGGGCGACGCTGACCGTCAAGCCCGATGAGTCGATTCTCGCCAGCGGGGCCAACCCGGCGAAGGATGTTTACACGCTGACGATCGCCTCGTCGCTCAAACACATCGAGGCGATTCAGCTTGAAGCGCTCACCGATCCGTCGCTGCCATTCAGCAGCCCCGCCCGAAGCTTCAACGGCAACTTCGTCCTCAGCGAGGTCGCCGTCGCCGCCGCCCCCGCCGGGTCGCCGGACAAGGCCAAGAAGATACCGATCGTCGCCGCGACGGCCGACTATTCGCAGAACAATTACGAGATCGAAAACGCCATCGACGGCAAGCCCGGCTCCGGTTGGGCCGTCGACGGCAATCAGTTCCGCGTCGACCGCACCGCCGAGTTCACGCTGGCCAAGCCCATCGACACGCCCGCCGGCGCGATCCTCACCGTGACGCTGCGCTTCGACTTCGGGCAGCAGCACACGATCGGCCATCTGCGCATATCCGCCAGCGAGAAGTCGACCGCGACGCCGGTCGCGAAGCTCGAAGCGGAGCGCGACAAGCTCGTGAAGAGTTTTCCGACCGTGATGATCATGTCGGAGATGGACAAGCCGCGCCCGGCGTTCATGCTCACGCGCGGGCAGTACGATCAGGTCGAGAAGGATCACCCGGTGCATCCGCACACGCCGACCGCCCTGCCGCCGATGCCCGAAGGCGCGCCGGCGAATCGGCTCGGGCTCGCCCAGTGGATCGTCGCGCCCGATAATCCGCTGACGGCGCGCGTGATCATGAATCGCTTCTGGCAGCAGTGCTTCGGCGTGGGCATCTGCAAAACCGCCGAGGACTTCGGCACGCAGGGCGAATGGCCGAGCCATCCGAAGCTGCTCGACTACCTGGCGCGGCAGTTCATCGACAGCAAGTGGGACGTCAAGCACATGATGAAGACCATCGTCATGAGCGCGACGTATCGCCAGAGTTCCGTCGTCACGGCCGAGATGTACGAGCGCGATCCGGAGAATCGGCTCCTGTCGCGCGGGCCGCGCTTCCGTATGCCTGCCGAGATGGTGCGTGACAATGCCCTGAAGATCAGCGGGCTGCTCGTCGAAAAAATCGGCGGGCCGAGCGTGTATCCGTATCAGCCGGCGGGGCTGTGGATGGAGATCAACAACCGCCCGGGCTTCTCGCGCGAGTACCCCGTCATGCACGGCGAGGACCTGTATCGCCGGAGCATGTACAGCTATTGGAAGCGGACGCTGGCGCCGACGGCGATGCTGCCCTTCGATGCGCCGGAGCGGGAATACTGCGTGGTGCGTCGATCGCGGACAAACACGCCGCTGGCGGCGCTGGTGGTGCTCAACGATCCGCAGTTCATCGAGGCCGCCCGCATGCTCGGCCAGCGCATGATGCTCGAAGGCGGCGCGACGGATGGGGCGCGCCTGTCTTATGGATACGAACTGGCGACGGCGCACAAACCGACGGCTGCGGAGCTTTCGACGCTTCAGCAGCTACTGGACGCGCAGCGGGCGGACTTCAAGGCCGACCCCAGCGGGGCGCAGCAGCTTCTTGCGGTCGGGGACATGAAGCCCGATGCGCGTCTCGATCCCGTCGAACTTGCGGCGTTCGCCACCGCAGGTCGGGCGATTCTCAACCTCGATCAGACGATCACCAAGGAATAAGCACGGAGCGCATGCACATGGACCCGATCTACGAACTTGCCATGGCCTCGACGCGCCGCCAGTTTCTCAAGCGGTCGGCCGCGTCCGTCGGCGCCGTCGCGCTGGGCTCGCTCATGAACCCGTCATTGCTGAAGGCGGCGCCGATGGCGCACCACGGCTTCGACTTCGCCCCGCGCGCCAAGCGCGTCATCTATCTCTTCCAGTCCGGCGCACCGTCGCAGATGGACCTCTTTGACTACAAGCCGACGCTGGAGAAGCTCCACGGTCAGAACCTCCCTGACTCCGTGCGCGGCAATCAGCGCCTGACGGGCATGACCGCCGGGCAGTCGAGCTTTCCGGTCGCCAAGGCGATCGCGCCGTTTCACCAGCATGGCCGGAGCGGGACGTGGATCAGCGATCTGTTGCCGCACACGGCGAAGATCGTCGACGACATCGCGATCATCAAGACCGTCCACACCGAAGCGATCAACCACGACCCGGCGATCACGTTCTTCCAGACGGGCAATCAGCAGCCGGGCCGGCCGAGTCTGGGGTCATGGGCGACCTACGGACTCGGGTCCAACAATCAGAATCTTCCTGCATTTGTCGTGCTTCTGTCGCAGAACACTTATCCGCAGGCCCAGCCGCTCTACTCGCGGCTTTGGGGCAGCGGGTTCCTCCCGTCCAACTATCAGGGCGTCAAATTCCGCTCGTCGGGCGATCCGGTGTTGTATCTGTCGGACCCCTCGCAGGCGAACGATGTCAGCCGCCGGCGGCTGCTCGACGCCATCGGTCAGATCAATCATCAGCACATGCAGGCGGTCGGCGATCCGGAAATTGATACGCGCGTGGCGGCGTATGAGATGGCGTACCGCATGCAGATGTCGGTGCCGGAGCTGACGGACTTTTCCAACGAGCCGGACTCGACCTTCGCGCTTTACGGCGAGGACGCGCGCAAGCCGGGGACGCATGCGGCCAACTGCCTGCTGGCCCGCCGGCTCGCCGAACGCGATGTGCGATTCATTCAGCTTTATCAGCGCGGATGGGACCACCACTCGAACATCCCCGTCGAACACCCCAAGCTCTGCAAGACCGTCGATCAGGGATCGGCGGCGCTGGTGATGGACCTCAAGCAACGCGGCATGCTCGACGATACGCTCGTCATCTTCGGCGGCGAATTCGGACGCACCGTCTACTCGCAAGGCAAACTCGCCGGCACAAGCTACGGCCGCGATCACCACCCCCGCTGCTTCTCGATGTGGCTCGCCGGCGGCGGCATCAAAGGCGGCGTCTCGCACGGCACGACCGACGACTACTGCTACAACATCGTCGACGGCGGCGTCCATGTGCACGAGCTGAACGCCACGATCCTCCAGTGCCTGGGCATCGACCATTCCAAACTCACCTACAAGTACCAGGGCCTGGACCAGCGGCTGACCGGCGTCGAGGAAGTCGAGCCGGTACACGCGATCATGACCTGAATCGGGTGCCCAATCGTTACCTGCACGAAGCCCATGGCGTCACGCCGCGGGCTTCTTTTTACGGTCGCAATATCCGCAGTTTCAGATGGTTAAGACGCCCCGCGGGTTTTTTCTGATCCGCACCACCAAGGTTTGGATTTTTCGCGACGTTACTGTGTGGTGACTCATGCCTGATCGCGATCATCCCGGCGAGGCGGCTTCCGACCACGTGCTCAACGTGCAGCAGTTGTTCGTTCGCCACACGCGCGCAATCCGCGGATTCGTCCTGTGTCTGGCCCCCGGGCCCGGCGATGCGGACGACATCATGCAGGAAGTGTTTCTCGTGCTCACGCGCAAGGCGGACCAGTTCCAAGCCGGCACCGACTTTGTCGCATGGGTCTGCTCGATCGCACGCTTCGAGGCGCTGAATCATCTTCGCCGCGTGCGTCGCAACCCGGTGACGTTCTCGCCGCAGACGGCGGCGCTGTTGGCGGATGCGTACACGGCCCCGGCGGAACTCGACGACTGGGTCGAGGCGATTCGTCGATGCATGGAGCGGCTTTCGCCTTCGGCGCGTCAGGCAATTCATTCGCGCTACGGCGACGGGCGCAAACCGGCGGACATCGCCAGCGCGATGGGCATCAAGCCCGAAACAGTTTACGTGACGCTCTCAAAAGCGCGGGCGGCCTTGCGCTCGTGCATGGAAGGCCGACTCGCGGCGGAGGGCGCCGATGTCTGATCAGATGCAGCTATACGCATGGATCGACGCCTATCTCGACGGCAAGATGACCGCCGACGAAATGGCGTCGTTTGACGCGATGCTGCGCAGTGATGCGGCGGCCCGCGGCGCGTTCGTCGATGCGCTGCGGTTTCATCATGCGTTGGTCGAATCGATCGAACCGGTCGTTGCGAAGGTTGATCCAATCGTCGAGCCGCACCGGCTGTTTGTCGGGCCGTGGGCAGCGGCGCTGGCGGCGTGCGTACTGCTGGCGGCGGGTTTGTGGTTCGCGTTCGCACCAGGCGAAACGCCGGCACCGCGGACCGGGGCGGCGCTGCCGCCGAAGGTGGCGATGTTCACGGACGCACAGGATGCGGTGTTTGCCGAGGGATCGGCGGCGCCGAGTCTGGGTGAGGATTTAACCGCGGGGCCGATTCGGCTAACGTCCGGGACGGCTCAGGTGATGTTCGCGTCGACGGCGGTGGTCGATCTGACGGGGCCGTGCGAATTTGAAATGACGGGGCCGAATCGCGGGCGTCTGCGCGCCGGGCTGATGCACGCTTACGTACCGGCGCCGGCGCAGGGGTTCGCCATCGACCTGCCCGGCGGGGCGAGCGTCGTCGATCTGGGCACGGCGTTCTACCTCGAAGTCGATCGCGACGCGGCGTCCGTGCGCGTCACACAGGGATGGGTCGAACTGACGCAGAGCGGCGCCCGACGGGTGCTCGAAGCGGGGCGCGTCGCTGAACTGCACGGCGACAAAGACGCGTGGACATGGATCGATGTGGACCAGAGCGACTTCGCCCGCCGCACCGCCGCGATGGATTTCATCACGGTCGAGTCCGATCCGGCGGACGGCCTTCTGGCGATGGATCCGGACGGCGTGATCAATCGCAATCCCGACGGGTCGATGGCGAACTTCGATGAAGCAGCCCGCCCGCGCTACAGCCGCATCGGCTCGGCGGGCAACGGCGAGGTGCGGCAGGACGCGATCTACTTCTTCGAGTTGCCGACGCTCGCCGATCCGTCCGTGCTCGAACGCGCGGAGATTCGGCTGAGCTTTCTGGCCGTCAACTTCACGCCGAATTTCAACGTTGACGCCTACGGCCTGCGCGGGCGGGACAAGGCGATGGCGGACGATGCGGACTTTTTCTGCGGACCGCGCGATGATCGCAACGCCCTCTTCGCCGACGATCTGATCAAGCCCGCGGATGAAACGGGCATCGTGTCGATTCACGGCCCGGCGCTGTCGGCTTATCTGCGCGAGCTGTATGAACAGGACGGCCGGCCGCGTGTTCGATTCGCCGCGGTGCGGCTCAATCCCGACGTCGAGCAGCCGGGCAAACGCTGGTCGGGTTATGTCGTGGGCTTTTACGAAAATCGTCCGGATCACAAGTTCACTCCCGGCGAACGATACACCGATGGTTATGTGCGCGGCTTCGATCGACATCGCCCGCAGCAGCCGCCCCAGCTTCGCATCCCGCAACAATGACATCCAACCCGTGCGGCGACTCCATGAGTCGTCGCAATCACGCCGCCGCGGAAGGTCTGTGGTGGACGCTGTTTTGAGCTTTCGAGGCAGAAGACACAGGAGATGCACAATGAGTAAGTTCGCAAACGTCACGATGATCGCCATGCTGATGAGCGCCCTTCCGATCACCGCGAGCGCGTCGACGATCACATGGGACGGCGGCGGGTCGGGCAATGTCTGGACGACCGGCGGCAACTGGTCCGATGACAACGCTCCGTCGGCCGGCAACGCCTACGTCGTCAGCGGCGCGGTCACGGTCGAGTCGCCCGATTCGACAACTGTCACCTTCAACGGCGACAGTCTGACGCTCAACAGCGGCTCGACGCTGCGGCTGTTCCGCACCAACGGCGGCAGCTATTTCGAGAACAATCGCACCTTCGCATCGCTTTCCCTCAACGGCGCGACCGTGCGTTACGACTCGTCCAATGGCTCCATCGGCCACATCATCAACGGCCCCGTTTCCTTCAGCGGGACCAATACCTTCAACGGCGTCAATGGCAACTTCACCAACCGCCTGACGTTCACCGGCGCACTTTCCGGCACTGGCACGCTCAACGTGACCCGCAGCACCACCGGCACAGCGCGAGCCGTGCGACTGACATCCGCCGTCAATGTCAGCGGATTGTCGACCGACTGGTCGGTCACGGGCGCGGGGTCGAGCGATGTGATGGAACTGGAGCTTCAGAACCTCGGCTGGGGCGGCGGCGATCTGGCGCTCAACAACTTCAGTCTGCTGACGCTTTCGAACACCGGCGCATACATGCAGTCGACGAGCGATGTGACGATGACGAGCTCCGCGGCGATCAATCTCGGCTCGGTGTCAACGTCGCTGACGATCGACAACTTCACACTCAACGGCCACTTCATCGATCACGGCGTCTACACGACCGCCGATCTGACCGCGTTCGGCTTCGGCGGAACATTCAGCGGTTCGGGCACGCTGATCATCCGCGCCACGCCGACCCCCGCCGCCCTGCCCGCCGGGCTGATGCTCATGCTCGGCGTCGTCGGACGGCGCAGACGGTGAATTTTCGGAAGCTCAGGGATGGCTAGCCCTGAGCTTTCCATTTTTCAAGGAAACGGTCCATGTGTCGGAAAGCCTTTACGCTGATCGAACTGCTCGTCGTCGTCGCCATCATCGCGGTGCTGATCGCGATCCTCATTCCCTCGCTGGCGCGGGCCCGGTCCGTGGCGCGCGTGGTGGCGTGTTCGTCGAACATTCATCAACTCGTCTCGCTGACGCGCATGTACGCCAATGACAACCGGCAGTATCTGATGACCGGCACAGGATTCGGGGAATACAGCGATCTGCTGAATTTTCCCGGCGAAGCGCAGAAGATGCGTGAGCACGGATTCGGTTACTGGTGGGGATTGGGCAGATTATATTACCGCAAATATTTGATGGATCAGCGTTTGTTTTTCTGCGCGGACAGCCCGCTGAAAATGCCCGACCCCTGGCCGGTGCCCTGGCCGACGTCCAAGACGGTGTACGGATCGTATGACTACAACTTCCTCGTGACTCGGACCGGCGGGGCGCTCAATCGGCATCGCCTCTATGCGACGCTCAGCGAATTCCGCCCCGGCGATCCGATCATCATGGACATCGCTTCGCGCACTCAGTACTACGCCCACGAGGACACCAAGGGTTGGAACGTCGGACTCAGCGACGGGTCCGTCGACTACAAGGTCAATCAAGCCATTTTCGATGACCCCAACAACCCGCAGCAGAACTTCTACCTCTTCGTGCAGAACCTCGAAAAGCTGATGCCGATCCCGTAACGCGGCCGGCATCGATTGGCAAGAGGGAAGCCCACGGACTTTGTCGGTGGGCTTTTTTCCTGCGCACAAAAAAGCGACCCGGCGGGTGGAACCGGGTCGCGAATCGGTCGCCCTCGGCGGCCGAGGGTCACGCAATGTCAGACACGCATCAGAAGAGCAATTGGTACTGAGCGCGGACGGTGTACTGCCCGTCCTCGCCTGCGGCGTCGCGCTGGAGCCCTTGACCCGATGAGAAGCCGGGGCTCAGGAAGGCCGTATTCAGCGGGGCGTCGAAGTAGGTGAAATCGAGGGTGAACTTCGCGGCGTGCTTGTGCTGATACCAGTTGAAGCCGACGGTGTACTCGTTGACGTCCTGATCATTGAGCGTACCGGCGACGCGGGACTTGTCCATCATGATGCGCCCGTAGCGGACAAACGGCTCGATGGTGTCGGGGACGATCATGTAACCGACCATCGCCTCCAGACCGTAGTCATCGGTCGTGGTGCTCGGCGTGGTGCCGGACTCGGTGTGACGTCCGTAACCGGCGACGAACAGGGTCAGGCCGGTGTTCTTGTACATGCCGTCGACGGTCCAGCCGACAAAGTCGCTGTTGGCGGCGCTGGTGCCGGTTTCGGCGGCTTCGTAGTGCACCGCGGCGCCGATGGACAGCGATTGCGGATCCTTGGACCATGCGGCGAAGTCCTCGGTCTGGCCCCAGTCACCGGCCAGCAGCACGTCGCCGCGCAAGGTCGCGCCGATGTCCGTGCCGTCGGCTGTGAAGTCGGAGAACTGCATGCGGCCTTGATCCAGCGAACCGCGGAATCGGAGCATGTCGGTCTTGTAGTCGAACATCACGCCCTGCGTCCAGTCGAGGCGGAAGATCTCCTGCACGCTGGAGCGCTCGACGGCCATTTGCTTGCTGGAACTGATGAGATTCTCACGCTGGAACGGCGCTTTAAAGCGACCGGCGAGCACCGTCAAGTTGTCGGCGAGCTTGTAGCTGACCCATCCTTCTTCGAGGACTTCGGCGCCATCGGCGCGTTCGGCGGCGAGGACGAGCTTATAGCCGAAGTCGTTGAAGATGTGGCCGCCGACCTTGAACTTGGCACGGCGGAACTGGAAGCCGCTCTGGTCCGCATCGTTCTGAGTCGTGGTGGTGACGACCGTGGGCACGGGCGGGGTGCCGGCGGCGACGACGGAGTTGACGGTCGTCTTGCCGGGGTTCTCACGATGGTCGTAAATCCAGCGGGTCTGAAGCTGGCCCTCGAACTCCATCAGGAAGCTGCCGTCTTCGGACGAGAGGTAGTAATGCTTGTTGTACCCGGCGGTGAGCCCGCCCTCGGCGAGGGACGCGCGGGTGTCGGCATCGCTGAGCACATCCTTGATCAGCGCCTTGACCTCCTCGGCTCGGCGCTCGGTGAGCCAGGATTCGTCGTCCTTGGCACGCAGGCGAGCGACCTCGGCCTTGAGGGCCTTGATCTCCGCCTGCACATCCATGTTCGGCTCATCCGCGGCGAAACATGGCGTCGCCAAACCGAGCATCGCCAGCAATGCTCCCTTGGCCAGTTGTCGACCGGTCATACGCACCTCGTACATGAAGCGTCTCCTTGAAGAACGCGGGGTGGGGAACAATCCATCCGTGACACGAGGTGCAGTGTTCCGAAATTCGGTTAGTGAAGATTGAGAGTTGTGTGAGAAAATGGTGAAGAATAATAGAAAAGTTCTCTTTTGGTTTGTCAAGTTAGCCCATTTGTAAACAATCCGGGGGCATCAAGCGACAAATCGTTAGGGATTGGTCAAAGCGGGCGGATTTGTGTTAGGAACGGGTGTCCCGGCATCGGCGGCGGCAGGCGCAGCGGGATCAGGGGTTGGTACGGGTGTTGCGCCGTCGCCGGGGGAGGCCGGTTCGGACGCCGGTGCATCGCCGGGCGAGGATTCCTTATCGAAAAGGTGCTCGGTGGCGCGGCTCAGGAAAAGGATATTCCATGCGGTGGCGGTCGTCGGGCCGTGCCCGCCGCCCCACGACCCATCCGGCGCCTGCGTGGCGACAAGCCGGGCGGCGTTGGTTTCATACCAATCGACGCCATTGATCTCCTGCGTCTTTGTGAGCGTGCAGGCGCGCTCCAGGCCATACAGAAAGTAAGGATTCAGCTCATTGATGCCCTGCGCACCAAGCCAGTCGAATCCGTGTTCGATGGCCTTCTCGATGTCGGTCTTGGGAACCTTGGCGACGACCTTTCCGGCGGCGGCGGGATCGCCGGGGCTGTCGTACGTGTCCTGCCGCTCCAGGCGATGCTTGTTAAGCATCAGGTAACAGATGGCCAGACTGCCGATGCCGGCGGTGGTCATGGCGCGCGTCGGGGGCTTGCCCTCCTTGTAGACCCACGACCCGTCGGGCTGCTGAATGCTCATGAGATACTGCGCCTGCTTGATCCACCAATCCTCACGCAGCGAAATCTCCGTTCGGCGAGCCGCCCACATGCCCAATAGCGCATACTGCTGAATGGACATGTCATGTCCCCCGCGTCCGGCCCCGCCGCCGTAGCTGTACGACTCGGTGCCCTTCTGGTTCTTGTTGAGGCCGACGAGCAGTTTGCGCATGGCGTCCTTCATGCGCAGGCGGTCGGAAGCGATCTGGGCCTTGGAACGGACGAGCGAGCCCTCGGTGAGCTGCCGCTCGCGGACTTCACGAAGCTGGTCCAGCGCGAGCATGACCAGCCCGCAGTTGTACGTGCCTTTGCTCTCGACGCCGGGCGAGTTCTGTGCGTAAAAGAGCATCGGCTCGATCGTCAGCGCCACGGCGGGAATGTCCGGGTTCACGCCGCTCTTGAGCAGCGCGTAAACGCACAACGCGGTATGCCCGATTTCGTCGACGAACTGGCCATTGTACTTGTACCCGCCGGCGTACTGGCTCAGCAGATATTTCTGCCCGTTTTCGATGGCCTTGTTGATCTTGTCCTGAAGTTCCTTCTCCGCTTTGGCGCGGTCGGCGGCCTTGGCCTTGGCCATCTGCTCGTCGAGCGCCTTAAGTCGTTCCGCTTCCTTTTGCGCTTCCATCTCCGCCTGTTGGCGAGCCGCGAAGTCCGCCGCCTGTTTCTTTTCCTCCGCGGCCGCCGCATCTTCGACGGGCGCGGACTCGACGGGCGTGAACGTCGGTGCGGGCACGGCCACGACCGGCGGCGGCTTGATCACCGGCTGCGGCGTGATGATCGGATTGGACGGCGGCTGATTCATCGCCACCGGCCGTTCCGGCTCGCTCATCGCGCCCATGCTGAACTTGATGATCAGACCGACCACCACCAGTGCGGCCAGCGCGCCCGCCCCCGCGACGATCTTGAGCGTCATGCCCTCACCGGAGCCGCCGCCCGCGCCCCCGCCGAGGTCCGGCAGCGACGAGGCGACAAGCGTCCCCTTGCGCAGATCCAGGCCGCAGTTGGTGCAGATCACCGCGCCGCTCGACACGCCGCTGCCGCACTTGGGGCACGGCTTCTGTCCGGCGGCGACGGTTGGCTTCTTCACCGGCGCGATTTCGTCCATCAGGTCGAACGCCGGCGCGCCGCCCCCCGCCGCCTTCGCCGCGCCGGGTACGCTGATCGCACCGCCGCAGGACGGACATTTGATCCGCTTGCCGGCAAGCTCTTCTTTGACCTTCAGTTGTTTGTGACAGCCGCTGCACGTGACGATCTGCGACATGGGCCGACCTCCGGGCGGAAGCCGCCGTCACGTCATCCAACGTGACGGGATTCACACAAGCCCGCCATTGTCAACATTGTAACAAATTTTCCCACTCGCAAGCGCAGACCGCACTGATCAAGCCCGTCGCAACCTCAGATCGCCACACGCTCCCCCGCCCCGATCGGTTTGATCACCGTGCTCATGCTCTTCAAATCACTCGGCTCGATCGCCGTCAGCGGGCTTAACTCCACCGTCGCCCCCGCTGCCACATCGACCCCCGCCGCGGCAAGCCACCGCACCGCACGCTGCGACTGAAGCTCCCGGCTTGTCACCGCCGAGTCGGCGCCCTCCGCGTTCTTGATGGGGCCGAATTCCTCCGCCCGCACCACCTCCAGAACGATGCTCTTCTCGCACAGCGGCAGCGCGTCGAACACAAATGTCTCCAGCTTCACCGCGTTGGGCTCCTTCGGCTCGACCGCCTGCCCCGTCTTCACATCCACATGCGGCACTTTCTTCACCGCCCGGTGATACGGCAGACCGAACCGCCCCGCGTTAAGCTGCTTCACGAACGCCACCGCGATCACATGAATGGCGATCGACCCCGCATTGAACACCGGCGAGCCGTCCGCATGAACCTTCTGCTCCAGCTCCTTGGGCAGATCCGAATATTCGATCACGCTGATGCGCCCGTCGGCGAGCACGAAGTTGCCGACCTTCTCGGCGGGGGCGGCCTTCGTGACCATCTTGCTGGACATCTGCGCCCCGTCGAGCGCGTGAAGCCCGATGAACAGTGGGTCGATGCATTTGACGAGCGGATTGTCGACCTGGAAGTAGCTGATCTGTTCGACGCCGCGGCGGAGCATGTCATCGATCGCGCCGCTGCGCGACAGCGCCCGCAGCGATCCGCCGTGCCCATCGGGGTTCGTCGCCAGTTCGCCCTTCGCCGCCAGCAGCGCCTTGCCGTCGAGCGAGAATGACGGAATCGTGCCCTGCGGGAAGAATGTCACGTCCGAGCGGACGAGGCCGAAGTAGTTCTGCTCCTCGAAATACGCTCGTGTCGGCGCATCGTTGAGCGGGCTGGTCATGATGTACCACGGCACGACCGTGTTGTACTTGCGCTGCACCTTGATGAGGTACTCGGCGAAGACCTGAAAGAGCGACTTTTTGTGGACGGGCGTCGCCGGGTACGTCCCCTTGGGCCCGTCCCATCCGAGCCGCGTCCCCTGTCCGCCCGCCACGGTGAACGCCGCCACCTTGCCCTCGCGGATGAGCTTCTCGCCGTGTGCCCGGGCCTGGCTGTACTTGTCCGCCAGCGCCTTGGTCGGCTGAGCCGGGTAGTACGGGGCGGGCTCGATCGACGTGGGCAGCGTCAGCGGCGGGGCCTGCTTGACGTACGTCTCGACCAGCTCCGCCAGCGCCGGCCAGTCCTGCGCCTCAACCTGATCAAGCAGCGCCGCCTTGCCCGCCGCGTCGAGCTGATCGAAATACGTGAGCACATGCTCCTGTTTGGCCGCCTTCAATGTCCCGCGTGTTTGGGCTACCCGATCATCAGACATGAAAAACCTCCGTGTGATTGCATCCAGTGGAAGTCAGCGGGCCGCGCTTGTCAAGCTTCGGCCGACGGCGTGGCGAGCGGCATGCGGCGACGCTGCGTGATCGTCTCGCAAGCCGCCTCATCCCGAAATGCCGCCATCAGCCACCCCAGCGCCACTCCGCCGAGCAGCGCCCCCGCCGCGAAGGTCCATCGCATCCCGAACGCCGCCACATATCCCCCCAGCACCGACCCGCACAGCCGCGCCCCGCCGTAGCACATGATCCCGTACACGCCCTGCATCGAATTGCGATTGCCCGCCCCCGCTTTAAGATTCAAATACATCGGCGGAATCAGGTACATCGACACCATGATCGGCGCATGCAGTAGTTGCGTCAGTATCGCCACCGCCCCCGTCGGCACACTCGCCAGCAGCACCATCCGTAAACACACCGCCCCCGCCCCCAGCAGCATCACCCCGCGGATGCCCAAGAGCCGCAGGATCGGCTTGCTCATCAAAATCATCACGATCTCCGCCACCACGCCCAGATTCACGATCAACCCGACCCACTCCCGCGCGATGTGAAGCTGCTCCAGATACACGCTGTAAAAAGCGTAAAACAGACTCATCACCACGAACATCACAAACAGCGGGCCCACCAGATGTCCGACCGGCCGCCGCCAGATCGCCGCCCATGCCTGCGCCGACGGGAGTCCGCCCGCCGACGGCCCGGTCTGCGGGCGCTGCGTGCGTGGCAAGAGCCCGCTCAACAGCGCCGCCCCCAGCGCGCAGCCCGCCGCCGTGTGCACCGCCGCCGCGCTGCCGATGTCCGTCATCCGCATCCATGCAAACAGCCCCACCGACGGCACGATGAACCCGATGCTCCCGAAGATCCGCAGCGACGAATACGCCGGCGGCTTGCCCCCCGACTGCTCCACCTCATCAATCGACCCGAACGCCAGCCCGTCCATCAACGCGAACAGCGGCGTGTAACACATGCTGAACCCCACCGAACACGCCAACATCCCCCCAAAACTCCGCACCCAACCCAATGCGATCAACGCCAAAAACGTCGCCCCATACCCCGCCCCGATCAACACCCGATTGCTCACATGACGATCCGCCACATGCGCCATCACTCCCGGCATCACCATCACCGTCAATCCATAAACCCCCAACACCCAACCGATCTGCCAATCCGCAAACCCAAGCTCGCTCAAATACAGCGGCATATACGGCAGATACGCCCCCACAATGGCGTACAGCAAAAAGTAATGCAGTCGCAATAGCCCAAATCGCATGGCCCCATGATAGCGCCCCTCCACCCCCCCCGTTTAGCGACGCCGCTCTTGACCGTGAGCCCGCCGAACGTGCGGCGGGCTTCCCCTCCCCCGCGCACCGCACATGCAACCCACCTCCCACTCCCCAATTCCCATCCCCCCGCCCTCCCCCTTCCCAATCACCGCCGTTCACCCCGCTTATCCCCACCCCCCGCGCGCACACCGCGCGCCCTGCGCGCCCCGTGCGCACCGCCCCGGCCAAACCCCCCGTCCAAAAAGCCCCTTCCCGCGACAATAACCCACCCCCCAAAACCCCCTGCCA